>NZ_BAAGYK010000173.1:0-25078 GCF_054779355.1 Azotobacter armeniacus | reverse complement strand
GCGCGTGCTTTCTCCAGTGTCTGTCTGTCCGGCGACATCGCCGCTTCCTGCTGATTGTTCTGTAGGTTGGACGCTGGCCGTGCTGAATTCCTTGGCCGGGAGCCAGCGGTTATCGGTCAGCGCCATTGGATTTGCTGGCAAAGGCATTGCAGGAGCTGGCGCAGCCTGCAATTGGGCTGCCGCTTCGCGGCATACCGATTGGCACAGCATCTGGAGCATTTCGGAGCGGAAAACTTCGCGAGCAGAGTTCGCTCCCACAGGGGAGCAGGCCGAAGGGCAAGGGGGAGTGACCAGCCAGTAGCCAGCGCTACTACGGTCCCCTCTGGATTCCAGCTTGCGCTGGAATGATGGGGGATTCGGGATGCCGGGGCTAGCTAGGCTTGAGAGACCGTGAGTGCTTTCCTGATCCTGGTGATCCAATCGCGTGATTGCCCACCCAGCGCGCGGGCGGGCTGTGGCATTGAGGGGGGATCAGTTGCCTTCTGGGGCCATGTCCAGTCCGACGGCGGCGGACCGGCATGCTGCTGTCTCTTCGGTCGGGTAGGCGTCATGCAGCTCGCCCTGCAGGAGGCGTCCAGCGGCACGTTTTCCAACGCGCAGCATCACCTCGCCGCCATTCGCGGTGGCTTCGTTCTCGAAGCAGTGCACGGTGCCGGCATGGACGACGATGAAGGCTGGAATGCGCTGCGCTCGTCCCATTGCAGTGGAAAAGCTCTCGCTGGTCACTGGTGGGCGCCACTCGCCCCACTGCTTGAACAGGAAGGGCACGCCAGCCGCCAGACATTGGTCGCGCAGACTTGGTTGCCCAGTGCGGGTGCATGGGGCGCGCGTTCGGGCCAGATTCGCCGCCGACGACTACCCAGTCAATCCGGCCCGGATATGGTGCACCGTTGTCCTCTGCGCATTCACACAGGTAGTTTTCTATGTGAACTGAACCGCCCCGGGAATTCCGGAGGCTCGCTGGCGGCGCCAGGGCCGCGCAAATCGCCCTGGCGCGCCCTCCCGAAGCCGGTGAAAGACCCGCGGCCATACTCGCCCGTCATTTTTCTTTCACCATTCAGCCATACCCTGCCCCGGTCGATTTCCGTCTCAGGCAAAACCTTCGAAAGCACCAGGCCCTGCCGCTGGGGTGGCAAGCGCCTGTTCAGGACCCGGCAAGCCAGGCCCACACCGAGTCAATCGTCCAAGGGCGTGGCGTTTCGGGAAGTGAATCGTTTCACTCTCTCCGCAGCGTCATGCCGGGCACCGGTGCCAGACCGCCGCTTGAAATCCGTTACAACGTCGCAGGGTCCATGTGCAGCAGATCGTGAGCAGGCGCCAGGGAAGCAGTACGACACGTTATTCCCCTATGGAGAGAGTCATGTCCCATCACGCTTCGTCGGTCAATCCGACACCCGCCGGCCCGGCATCGCTCGGCGTTGCCGGTCTTTCCCCCCTCAGTCTGTTCTTCGCCATCGGCTTTATCGCGATGACCGCCTACTTCATGTACTGGGGGCTCGACTACACCAACCACAGCCAGGTCATGCTGTTCATCCTGGCGACGCTGTTCGGGGTCTTCATGGCCTTCAACATCGGCGGCAACGATGTGGCCAACGCCTTCGGCACCAGTGTCGGCGCGGGCACCCTGACCATCAAGCAGGCCCTGCTGGTGGCGGCGGTGTTCGAGGTGAGCGGCGCGGTGATCGCCGGCGGCGAGGTCACCAGCACCATCCGCAGCGGCATCGTCGACCTGTCCGGGATGGCGGTGACGCCCATGGATTTCGTCTACATCATGATGTCGGCGCTGGTGGCCGCGGCGCTGTGGCTGCTGTTCGCCACCAAGAAAGGCTACCCGGTTTCCACCACCCACTCGATCATCGGCGCGATCGTCGGCAGCTCCATCGTCCTGGGCGTCATGCTCGACGGCGCGGAATCAGCCCTCGCCCTGGTGAAATGGGGCAAGATCGGCGAGATCGCCGTGTCCTGGGTGCTCTCGCCGGTGCTGGGTGGCGCCGTCTCCTACCTGCTGTTCTCGCTGATCAAGCGGCACGTCCTGGTCTACAACGACGAGATGGATCAACAGCTCAAGAGCCTCCGCCAGGAGAAGAAGACTTACAAGAAACAGCACAAGGAAGCCTTCGAGCGCCTCTCCGAACTCCAGCAGATCGCCTATACCCACGCCATGGCGCGCGATGCCGACGTGATGAGCGATCACAACTTCCACCCCGAGGATCTGGAGTCCGACTACTACCGCGGCCTGCACGCCATCAAACAGAAGCGCGGCGAAATCGATGCCCACCGGGCGCTGGAAAACTGGGTGCCGCTGATCGCCGCGCTGGGGGCGATGGTCATCTCCTCCATGCTGCTGTTCAAGGGCCTCAAGAACATCGACCTGGGGCTCACCACCCTGCACAACTACCTCATCATGGGCATGGTCGGCGCCGCCGTATGGATGACCACCCTCATCTTCGCCAAGACCCTCAAGGGCGAATCACTGGACAAGTCGACCTTCCTGATCTTCAGCTGGATGCAGGTCTTCACCGCCTCGGGCTTCGCCTTCAGCCACGGCTCCAACGACATCGCCAACGCCATCGGCCCCTTCGCCGCCATCCTCGACGTGCTGCGCACCGGCGAGATGGGCAGCCAGGCCGCGGTTCCCCACCTGGCGATGATCACCTTCGGGGTGGCGCTCATCGTCGGCCTGTGGTTCATCGGCAAGGAGGTCATCCAGACCGTCGGCACCAACCTCACCGAGATGCACCCGGCCTCGGGCTTCACCGCGGAACTGGCGGCGGCGGCAGTGGTGATGCTGGCCTCGCTGCTTGGTCTGCCCGTCTCCAGCACCCATATCCTGATCGGCGCCGTACTCGGGATCGGCCTGGTCAACCGGCAGAACAACTGGGACCTCATGAAGCCCATAGCCCTGGCCTGGGTGATCACCCTGCCGGCGGCAGCCATCCTGAGCGCCATCGCCTTCGTGGTGCTGAGGAGCATCTTCTGATCCGCACGCCAATCCATGGAGCAAGCGAGGCGGGCCCACCAGGCTCGCCTTTCCCATCCGCTCAAGCAGCCATAGCGCGCCATACCGGGAGGATTTCCCATGACCGATGACCCTATCCACTCGTCCGATACCCTTTCCCGGCAGCTCTATGCCGAGATGCTCGACAGCCTCGACGAAGAGCTGGAAATGGAGCTCGACGACCAGCGCCTGGAAGCGCTGGTCGCCGGCACCGCCGCCGCCCGGCAGACCGGCATCGACCTCGACCGGCGTATCTACTTCCGGGAGCTGCTGCGGCTGCAGGGCGAGCTGGTCAAGCTCCAGGACTGGGTCCAGCACAGGAAACTCAAGCTCGTGGTGCTGTTCGAAGGACGCGACGCCGCCGGCAAGGGCGGCGTCATCAAGCGCATCACCCAGCGCCTGAACCCCCGCATCTGCCGCGTCGCGGCGCTGCCTGCGCCGAGCGAGCGCGAGCGCAGCCAGTGGTACTTCCAGCGCTACGTGTCCCACCTGCCCGCCGGCGGCGAGATCGTGCTCTTCGACCGCAGCTGGTACAACCGCGCCGGCGTGGAAAAGGTGATGGGCTTCTGCACCGACGCGGAATACGAGGAGTTCTTCCGCAGCGTCACGGAGTTCGAACGGATGCTGGTTCGCTCCGGCATCATCCTCGTCAAGTACTGGTTCTCGATCACCGACGACGAGCAGCAGAAACGCTTTCTGATGCGCATCCACGATCCGCTCAAGCAGTGGAAACTGAGTCCGATGGACATGGAATCGCGCCGCCGCTGGGAGCATTACACCCGCGCCAAGGAGGTCATGCTGGAGCGCTCCCACATCGCCGAGGCGCCCTGGTGGATCGTCGAGGCGGTGGACAAGAAAAGGGCGCGGCTGAACTGCATCCATCACCTGCTCGGCCAGGTGCCCTACGGCGAAGTCGACCGCCCGGCCATCGCCCTGCCCGAACGCGTCTACCACCTGGACTACCTGCGTGCCCCCCAGGCCAAGGAGATTTTCGTGCCGGCGGTGTATTGAGCGCGAAGGGACCGGAAAGACCGACAGGCTGGCTGAAAGAGTTTCCATGCTTTTTCAGGCGCCAGCCCGGATCAGCCGTTTCGCAGGGGCAGACTGATCCTTGCCCGTAGCCCCGGACCAGGCTGTTCGGAGAGTTCCAGACTACCGCCGTGCTCGCGGGTGATGCGTTCGACGATGGCCAGACCCAGGCCGGCGCCCGCCGTCCCGCCGCGGGCGCTCTCGCCACGACGGAAGGCCTGCTTCAGCTCGTCGCCGGACACGCCGCCAAGGCCTGCACCGCTGTCGATCACCTCGAGCCAGGCGCTGTCGCCGTCCATGCTGCTGCGCAGGCGCACCGGTGGGTGGCCGTGGCGCCAGGCGTTCTCCAGCAGGTTGGTCAGCGCCCGGCGCAGCGCCGCCGGGCGCAGCCGGAGCGGCAGCGGCGCGCCCAGCTCCAGCTGCAGCGGCTGGCCGTGGTCGGCGTAGGCGGCCGCCACTTCCCGGGCCAGGACGTCGAGCTCGCCGAGCACCGCCGGCTCCTCGCGGCTGTCGCGGGCGAAGTCGAGGAACTGTCCGACGAGTGCGTCCATCTCGGCGATGCTGCGCCGCAGGCTGGCGGCCACCTCGGGCTCGTCGCGGCCGGCGAGGATCTCCACGCCCAGGCTCAGCTTGGCCAGCGGCGTGCGCAGGTCGTGGGAGAGGACGGCCAGCATCAGGGCGCGCTCGCGTTCGTTGCGCGCCAGGCTGTCGTGCAGGCGGTTGAAGCTGCGGCTGAGGCTGGCGGTTTCCTCCGGGCCGGTTTCCTCCGGGCCGGTTTCGTCCAGCGCTTCCGGCTCGCCGCCCCGGCCAAGGCATTCGGCGGCCTGCACCACGCGCGCCAGGGGGCGGTTCAGCCGGCGCTGGATCACCAGGGCGCCGGCCAGCGCCAGCAGCCCGGCACCCAGCGAGGCCAGCAGCCAGGTACCGGTGAACAGGCGCTCCGGCAGGATGCCGGGCAGCGCCAGCCAGAGCGCCTCGCCCTCCAGGCGCAAACGCAGTACCGGGCCGCCGCCGGCCTCGCGCAGCCAGCGCAGCTCAAGGCCATCGCCAGCCAGGCGCGCGGCCAGGCGGCGGGCGAAGTCGCGCTCCAGTGGCAGCAGCGGTGCAGGCGGCGCGATGTCGTCGGCGACGTTCCGTCCGCCCAGCACCTGGCGGTTGAACTGCGCGACGAAGGCCTCGCGCTGCGCCGGCGGCAGGCTCGACAGGCTGGCGCGGAGAGCCGTGGCATTGCGCACCGCACCGGTGGAGATCAGTTCCAGGCGCGGCTCGACGATCAGCCGGCGGACCAGCAGGGCGCTGCCCAGTTGGCCGAGCAGGATCAGCAGGGCGATCAGCAGCAGGCTGCGGCCGAACAGGCTGCGCGGCAGCAGCCTCATGGCTGGCGCTCCTCCGCGCGGCCGTCGGGCATGAACACGTAGCCCAGCCCCCAGACCGTCCGGATGTAGCGCGGCTGCGCCGGATCGTCCTCGATCGCCCGGCGCAGCCGCATGACCTGCACGTCGATGCTGCGGTCGCTGGCCTCGTGGTCGCGGCCGCGGCTCAGCTCGATCAGCCGGTCGCGGCCGAGGGGCCGTCGTGGATGCCGGGCCTGCGCCTGGAGCAGGGCGAACTCGCCGCTGGTCAGGGGGATGTCGCGGCCGTCACGGCTCAGGCGCCGTTCGCCGAGGTGCAGGCTGAAGGGGCCGAAGCCGATCCGCCCGTCGCCCGGCAGCGGGCCGCTGTGGGCGCCGAGCATGCGCTGGCGGCGGATCAGCGCCTCGATGCGCGCCTGCAGCTCGCGCGGGTTGAAGGGCTTGGGCAGGTAGTCGTCGGCGCCCATCTCCAGACCGATGATGCGGTCCAGCGGATCGCCGCGGGCGGTGAGCATGACGATGGGAATGGTCTCGCCCTGCGCGCGCAGGCGCCGGCACAGGGACAGGCCGTCCTCGCCGGGCATCATCACGTCGAGCACCAGCACGTCGAAGCGCTCGCGGCCGAGCAGGTGCTCCAGTCGCTGGCCGCCGTCCAGGGTGCGCACCGCATAGCCCTGGTCGCTGAGATAGCGCTGCAGCAGCGCGCGCAGGTCGTGCTCGTCGTCGACCACCAGAATTCTTCCCAGGGCCTCGCCCATTTCCTCTCTCCCGTCGGTTCCGCCATGAGGGTGACGCAGGAGCCACCCACGGCGAGGCGGGAATCCATGACAAAGGGTTACAGAAGCGCCTGCCGCTCACCGATTGTCACGCATTGCCCGGCGCCGGCAATGGTTCGCTCATGGCTCCCGCCGATAGTGACTTCCGCCGCCAGACGACGGCGTCCACTCAAGAGGAGTCCATCCCATGAAATCTCTGTCACCCATCTTCGCCGCCCTGCTCGCCCTGTCCGCCGGCCTAGCGTTCGCCGACGCCCAGGCCGGGGAGCGCCGCGTGGTCCGCACGAACAGCCAGGGCGGCGGCAGCGCCACGCAGATCGAGCGCCACGCGGGGCAGCGCGGCAGCCTGCAGCGCGGCCGCGTCATGGTCGCCGACGGCCAGGGCAACGCCAGCGCCGCCCGCGGCGCCAGCCGTTCGCGCAGCGACGACGGCAGCCGGCAGAGCGAACGCAGCCTGTCCGCCACCGGCAGCCAGGGCAGCAGCCTGCAGAGCAACGGCGGGCTGACCTATACCGCCGAGTCGGGGCTGAGCCAGAGCCGTTCCACCAGCTTCAGCAACGCGGCCACCGGCAACAGCGTGCAGGGCAGCACCAGCTACAGCCGGGACGGCGGCCTGACCCGCAGCGTCGCCTGCCTGGACGCCAGCGGCGCCAGCATCGCCTGCCCCTCGCGCTAACCCCTTCCAGAGCCTTTCACAGGAGAAACGCCATGCGTAGCCCTTTCATCCCCGTCATCCTCGCCTGCGCCCTGTTCGCCACGGCCGGCGCCGCCCTCGCCAAGCCGGCCCGCGGCGAACGCCTGCAGGCCGAACTGCAGCAACGCTTCGCCCGCGGCGACGGCGACGGCGACGGCCGTCTGAGCGCCGAGGAGGCCGAGGCCGGCATGCCCTTCGTGTCCCGCCACTTCGCGGCGATCGACACAAAGGGGCAGGGCTCGGTCAGCCTGAAGCAGGTCGGAGCCTTCGCCCGGGAGCGGATGGCCCGGCGCAAGGGCGACCAGTAGGGAGGAGCCGCCATGTCCAGCGAAGCGATACGCGACACCCTGGGGCCGCAGGCGCTGCCCTGGTTCGCCGCGGCCTTCCTCGTGCTGATCGGCATCGCCTGCGTCGAGGGGCTGGTGCGCAGCCTGCTCCGGCCGGGCTCCTACGACTGGCGGGCCAGCGCCGCCTCGTTCGCCGACGCGCTGATCCGCCGCGGCGTGGACGCCCTGGGCCTTTCCCTGGTGGCGCCCCTCTTCGTGCTGGCCTGGGAGTACCGCCTGCAGACCCTGGAGATGTCCACCCCGGTGGCCTTCGTCGCCCTGTTCCTCGGCCAGGACTTCCTCTATTACTGGTATCACCGGATGGCGCACCGGGTCCGCTGGTTCTGGGCCAGCCACACGGTGCATCATTCGCCCAACCAGCTGAGCCTGGCCGCCGCCCTGCGCCTGGGCTGGACCGGCAAGCTGACCGGCAACGGGCTGTTCTACGTGCTGCTGGTCTGGCTGGGCTTCCCGCCGCTGGCGGTGACGGCCGCGGTGACGCTCAACCTGCTCTACCAGTTCTGGGTGCATGCGCCCTGGATGCCCCGGCTCGGCCCGCTGGAATGGGTGCTCAACACGCCCACCCACCACAAGGTGCACCACGCCAGCAATCGGGAATACCTGGACTGTAACTACGGCGGCGTGCTGATCGTCTTCGACCGGCTGTTCGGCACCTTCGTCGAACACCGTCCGGAGATCCCCATCCGCTATGGCCTCACCAGGCCGCTGCACAGCTACAACCCGCTGCGCATCGCCCTGTACGGCTGGCTGGAGCTGGGCCGTGACCTGCTGCGGGCGAGGGGCCCGCGCGCGCGCCTGAAGGTGCTGGTGGGGCGGCCCTGAGGCGGACTGCCAGACAGTGGGCCGGCAATGCCACAGGCCGCGCCCGGCAGGGCGAGGCCTGGTTCGACCGAGGGCTGCCGTTACGGGCGCAGCCCGGATGCCACCTCTTGCCGCGCTTCCCCGGCCGTCCGCTCGTCGAAGCGGCCAACATGACCGGTCCAGCCGAGCGCCTTCCCGTCGACCACGGCCTGATGCACCTTCGCTGCGTCCGCCTCGTCCGCCTCGTCCGCCACGGCCAGCGTCACCGTCCGGCCGTCGGTCAGTTCGAGGACGACGATGTCGGCATCCGTCACACGGAAATGGGAAATGGCGCAGTGCGGCGATGCAGCTCTTGCTGTCGGTGACGGTCTCCCCAGCCGGGTCATAGAAACCATGCAGCTCGAGCACGGACACGAAGGTGGCGTCGGTGGCACTGCTCAGGCGCTGGATCAGCACGGGTTCCCGGCGCAGGTTGAAGTTCGGGTCGTTGGCGCCGCTCTCGGCCAGGATGATCTTCACACCCTCAGGCGGCAGCATGCGGTAGGTATAGAAGCGCTGATTGTTGAGCCAGGTCAGCGTCGCATTGCCGGCCTCCGGCGTGCCTGTCGCATCCACCCACAGATGCTGATAGCCGTTGGCCTTGCCCAGCACCGGCCGATCCGCCGGGTTCGACTGGAGGGGGAAGCCCACCTCGGTGATATGTCCTGCGTAGCGCAGGGGCAAGTCGTACTGCGCCGGCCGGCTTCCCCGGGCGCGCCGCTGGTCGACGACCACGGGACTGGCCAGGCCGTCTATCGACAGTTGCGCCAGGGTGCGGCGGAAGCGCGCGTCGGGATAGGCACCCTCGATTTCCGCGGTGCTCACCCGGGTCGGCCCGTCTGCCGAGAAGAATATCTGCCTGGGGGCAATCGTCTCGCCCAGCTTCCACTAGCCATCGAAGTGGCTGGTTTCGTTCACCACCAGGGTGTTGTGGGCGACGGTCTGCCTGGCCCAGCTCTGGTTCTCTCAGGTAGCGGCCACCCTCCTTGGATTCGATGTTGAGGAAGCGCGCCGCGCCATAGTCGGTGACCACCGGGGCGCCGTCGTCGTAGAGCATCCAGCCCAGCTTGTCGAAATGCCCTGGGCGCTGTTCTTGACGACCAGCACCTAGTCCCGCTCGCCCGGTCCAGCACGCAGCACCGCAATGCCCCCGCGGTCGCCCGCCGGGCCGTCGCGCAGCAGCCGGGAAGCGAAGGGGAAGGGCTGCACCTTGCCCTCGGCCAGGTCGCGGCATAGCCGATGGCGATGGCCTGGTAGAGCTCATCGGTCTTCAGGCTCTTGTCGGGCAGGGCATCGTTATAGCCAGGTGTCAGCTCGGGAACCAAGACCTGCCCGACATAGGCCAGGAAGGCCGGGCCACTCATCGCGCCGTCGAGGATCAGCGGGGCCGTCAGGCCACCCAGCCGCAGACCGGCCGTGAACGTCGTGTTTCCCCGGGCTGAAGCCGCTTGAAGCTACAGGCGCATCCGTTCATGCGATTGCCCTGTTAGAGGTGCCCACTAGCGGTCTTCCCTGCAAAAAGGCTACTATGATAGATTATTTTTGCCAGGAGTCATGCCGTGGCAGCCAAGAAGCCCCCCGTCACAACCCCCCTACATTTACTGCAGCAGCTGTCGCAGAGCATGCTTGTCCACTTGGAGGAGGCCTGCGCTCAGGCACTGCAGGATGCCGAGAAGGTGTTGGCCAAGCAGGAAAAGCGGCGGGGCAAGGCCCAGGAAAAATTGCACGAGGCGTGTACCAAGCGGCAGGATGCTGCTCTGGCCGGCAAGGCCAAGGTTCAGGCCAAGGCCCAGCAGGCGATAGATGAGCTGGAGTCGCTGCTCGACGACCTCCAGGCGCGCCAGACCGAAACCCGTGACTACATCAGCCGGCTGCGCGAGGATACCCGGAAGGCTCTTGAGCTGGCACAGGGTGTCGGGGAGGCCGCCGCCGAGGCGCTGTCCGCCCCGCAGGAAGCGCCGGTTCCGGCAGCAGAGAAGCCGAAAGCAAGAGCCGCCAGCACGACTGCCGCCAAGGCAGCTGGGGCTACGCAGGCGAGGGCGCCTGCCAGTCGCGCCAAGTCGGACGCTTCCAAGGAAGCCGCCCCCAAGGAGCCAGCCGCCAAGCCTGCTCCACGCAAGCCGGCGGTGCGCCTTGGCCGCTCCACCGCAGCGGCCAAGGCTACGCCGGCCACCGCCACCGCCAGCGCTCCGTCCGTGAAGGACGAGCCGGACGCCTCCTAGTCCGCCAGGGCCTCAGCGCGCAAGGTTTGCAACGCGTCGTGGTCGTTGCCGCTGGGTTCCTCTAGGCGTTCCAGCCAGGCGCTTGTGACGGGCGCCGAGCTGACCCTGCACGCCGGCCAGAAGGTCGGCCTCACGGGCCGCCAACGGTGCCCCGGCAAATCTACCCTGTTCGCCCTGCTGCGCGGCGAGTTCGCGCGCGCCAGAAGGTCGACGACCTCGAATGCCGGGCGGATGCGCGATGGCGACGCCAGCTGCGGAGCATCCAGCGCGAGCTGACGACAGTCATCCTCACCTACTTTGCCCGGCAGGCGGCGGAACTGCTGAAACAAGGGCACTAAACTTCCCGGGAAGGTCAGATGAATACAGAAGGTCTCAACGACAATGCCTTGCTAGACGCCGAAGCGGCGCAAGAGCCGCTCGACGAGTTGCAGGAAGCGGAACCCAAGCTGACCGAGCCGGTTGCGGAGGGGCCGCTGCCGAGTCTGGACGATACCAGCCTGTACATTCATCGCGAGCTGTCCCAGCTACAGTTCAATGCTCGTGTGCTGGAGCAGGCGCTGGACGAGTCCTATCCGCTGCTCGAGCGGCTGAAGTTCCTGCTGATCTTCTCCAGCAATCTCGACGAGTTCTTCCAGATCCGTGTCGCCGGCCTGAAGAAGCAGGTCGCCTTCGCCCGCGAATTGGCCGGCGCCGACGGCCTGCAGCCGCATCAGGCGCTGCCCTGGATCAGCGAGCAGGTGCACGAGTTGGTGGCCCGCCAGTACGCCATCCTCAACGAGGTGCTGCTGCCCGAGCTGGCCAAACACCAGATCAACTTCATTCGCCGCCGGCATTGGACGTCCAAGATCAAGGCCTGGGTGCGTCGCTACTTCCGCGAGGAGGTCGTGCCGATCATCACGCCGATCGGCCTCGATCCGACGCACCCCTTCCCGCTGCTGGTGAACAAGAGCCTGAACTTCATCGTCGAGCTGGAGGGGCTGGATGCCTTCGGTCGCGATTCCGGTCTGGCCATACTGCCGGCGCCGCGCCTGCTGCCGCGGGTGATCCGCATTCCGGAAGAGGTGGGCGGTCCCGGCGACAACTTCGTGTTCCTTTCCTCGATGATCCATGCCCATGCCGACGACCTGTTCCAGGGCATGAAGGTCAAGGGCTGCTACCAGTTCCGCCTGACCCGCAACGCCGATCTGTCGGTGGACGAGGATGTCGAGGATCTGGCCCGCGCCCTGCGCGGCGAGCTGTACTCCCGGCGCTTCGGCGATGCGGTACGCCTGGAGGTGGTGGACACCTGCCCGCAGCACCTGATCGCCTATCTGCTCAAGCAGTTCGGCTTGTCCGAGGCGGAGATGTACCGGATCGATGGTCCGGTCAACCTGACCCGCCTGTTCAGCATCACCGGCCTGGACAGCCACCCGGAACTACAGCACGCCCCCTTCACCCCGGTGATTCCCAAGGCGCTGCAGAACAGCGAGAACATGTTTGACGTGATCGGCAAGCAGGACATGCTGCTGCTGCATCCGTTCGAGTCCTTCACGCCGGTGGTCGATCTGCTGCGCCAGGCGGCCAAGGACCCCCACGTGCTGGCGATCAAGCAGACGCTGTACCGCTCCGGGGCCAATTCGGAGATCGTCGATGCCCTGGTGGAGGCGGCCCGCAACGGCAAGGAAGTCACCGCGGTGGTCGAACTGCGCGCGCGCTTCGACGAGGAGTCCAACCTGCAGCTGGCCAGCCGCCTGCAGCAGGCCGGCGCGGTGGTCATCTACGGCGTGGTCGGGTTCAAGACCCACGCCAAGATGATGCTGATCCTGCGTCGCGAGAACGGCGAGCTGCGCCGCTACGCGCACCTCGGGACCGGCAACTACCACACCGGCAATGCCCGGCTGTACACCGACTACAGCCTGCTGACCGCCGATCTGGCACTCTGCGAAGATGTCTCCAAGCTGTTCAACCAGTTGATCGGCATGGGCAAGACCCTGCGCATGAAGAAGCTGCTGCATGCGCCCTTCACCCTGAAGAAGACCCTGCTCGACATGATCGCCCGGGAGACCCGGCATGCCAGCGAGGGCCGGCCGGCGCACATCATCATCAAGATCAACTCGCTGACCGACGCGAAGATGATCCGTGCGCTGTACAGGGCCAGCCAGGCCGGGGTACGGGTTGACCTGATCGTGCGTGGCATGTGTTGTCTGCGCCCGAGCATCCCCGGCGTATCGCACAACATCCAGGTGCGCTCGATCATCGGTCGCTTCCTCGAGCACACGCGGGTCTTCTATTTCCTCAACGACGGCGAGGAGAAGCTTTATCTGTCCAGCGCCGACTGGATGGAGCGCAATCTCGATCGGCGCGTTGAAACCTGTTTCCCGGTGGAGGGCCGGAGGTTGATGTTGCGGGTGAGGAAGGAGCTGGAGGCCTGTCTCGGCGACAACACCCAGAGTTGGCAGCTGCAGCCCGATGGCAGCTACCTGCGCAACACCCCGAGCGGCAACCAGAATCCGCGCAATGTCCAGGCAATGCTGCTGGAGAAGCTGAGCAGCCCCCTCATCGGCTTGCGCTGAGAGGGCGATCTGTTGGGCACGCCGCTTAGCGCGCCTGAATGCGGTAGCCGACCCGCTTCAGCCATTCGGCTTCCTTCTCGAAATCGGCCTGGGTCAGCGGGTTGGCGTCCAGCCAACCCTCGGGGAAGATCAGCTCCAGCTCGCGTTCGCCGGCGCTGAACTGTACCCGGGGCATCTGCTGGGTACCACGGATGTGGTGGAAGAGGATCGCGACGCGCAGCAGGATGCACAGGCGTATCAGCTTGTCGCCTTCCTCGCTGCCGAGTTCGGCGAACCTGTCCCGCGGGATGTTGCGTCGATGACCGCGCACCAGCAGGGCCAGCATCTGCTGGTCCTTGCCGGAAAAACCGGCCAGGTCGGAATGTTCGATCAGGTAGGCGCCGTGCTTGTGGTGCTGGTAGTGGGCGATGTCCAGGCCGACTTCGTGCACGCGTGCCGCCCAGCTGAGCAGTTCGCGGTGGCTGTCGTCCTCCAAGCCCCAGGTTTCGGCGACCTGCTCCAGCGCCGACAGCGCTTTGGTCTCGACCCGTGCAGCCTGTTCCAGATCGACGTGATAGCGCTCCATCAACGAGCCGAGGGTGCGTTCGCGGACGTCCTCGTGATGGTGGCGGCCGAGCAGGTCGTAGAGTACGCCCTCGCGCAGGGCGCCGTCCGAGTAGGTCATCGTTTGCAGCGATAGGGCGTTGAACACTGCCTCCAGGATCGCCAGGCCAGCGGGGAAGATGCTCCGGCGATCCGGCTTGATGCCGTCCATGTCCAGCTTGCTCACGTCGCCGAACTTGAACAGCTTGCGCTTCAGCCAGGCGATGCCTTCGGCAGTCACTTCGCCGTTGCTGTAGCCGCCCTCCTGGATCGCCTGGCCGATCGTGCGTATGGTACCCGAGGAACCCACCGCCTCCTGCCAGCCTTGGCCATGCAGGGCATTCTCGATGGCCATCAGTTCCAAGCGTGCCGCAGTATAGGCCCGAGTGTAGCGGGCCGGGGTGATCTTGCCGTCGGCGAAGTGGTTGCGGGTATAGCTGACGCTGCCCATCTGCAGGCTCTCGCGCAGCAGCGGTTCGAAGTTCTCGCCGATGATGAATTCCGTGCTGCCGCCGCCGATGTCCACCACCAGCCGCTTGCCGGGCGCGGTGGGCAGGGTGTGGGAGACGCCGAGATAGATCAGGCGTGCCTCCTCGCGGCCGGAAATCACCTCCGCCGGATGGCCGAGGATCTCGTTGGCGCGGCGGATGAATTCGTTGCGGTTGCGTGCCTCGCGTAGCGCGTTGGTGGCGACGATGCGCACCGCCCCCTTCGGCAGGCCGTTGATCTGCTGGGCAAAGCGGCGCAGACAGTCGAGTCCGCGCTCCATGGCTTCTTCGCTGAGCTGGCGCTGGTCGTCGAGCCCGGCGCCGAGCTGGACTTTCTCGCCTCGCCGCTCGAGCAAACGGATCTCGGTCCGGTCGGCCTTGGCCAGCACCATGTGGAAGCTGTTGGAGCCAAGGTCGATGGCGGCAATGAAGGGGAAACTCTCAGCTAGCTTTTGGGGCATGATTCAGGTGTCTCAATGGCAGAAGCGCGCCGTCCGGCCCTGGGGAGCGCAGTTGTACTCGTCTCCGGATGAAGGGGCCAAAGAGGCTCGAGCGGCAAGCAGTCAATTATAGGGGGTACTGTCACGTTATTGGCAGGTTGATGGAGATGCGGCGATAATTCCGAATATGAAACGATTCACCATACCTGCCTGCGACGCCATTTCCTATGCCGGTTACCGCCTCTGCCTGAGGTGATCGGCTATGCGATGTGGCTGTACTACCGTTTCCCCCTGAGCCTGAGCATGGTCGGAGAGCTGCTGGCTGCGTGGCATCAAGCTGACCTACGAGACGGTACGGCGCCTGCGTGATCCCCACAAAATCACCCGAGTTCCTGCGCTTGCCGATGGACCTCCCGCCGCAGGGCCAGCTCCAGCTCCCGCAGCCTCTCTGGGGAAATGTCTCCCGCATAAGTACGTGCATACTCCAGTCCCAGCCGCCACAGCGACAGCACGTGCTTGTCCTTGACGCTGTTGCTCTGGAAGCGCCGCTCGCTCGTGCCCCCGCCTCTCGCGCCTGCAGACCCAGCGCGTAGTTGGCCAGCACGGCAATCAGCAGCAGGATCTCGATGCGCCGCGGGCAGCGGCTTCGATGCAGCTCCAGGCCGAACCCCAGCCGAGGGCTCTTCAGGTCGCGGAAGCCTTCCTCGACCTGCATGCGCCGCTGGTAGATCGCCACGACCTGCGCGGCATTCCACTGCCCCTCGGGCAGGTTGCTGGCCAGCAGCCAGGGCTCGCTTTCGCGCTGCACGTTTTGCCGGCTGCGCTTGTCCCGGGCCACGGTCCCGGTGACGCGCCGATGCTTGCGCCCCCGCGGCGCATGCTTCACCGCGTAGAGTGGGGTGGACCAGGGCGCCGAGCGGGTCATCTCGAGGCAACCGAGCCGTTTCGGCGACGCCGAGGCCAGGGCGTACAGGCTTTTCACCGGCGGCCAGGGCTGCTCGCCGAACCGGCACAGGTCGCGATTGCGCACGCGGCCGACGTAATGCCAGCCCATGGCTTCGACGGCCTGGAACCAGGGCCGCCGGAAGCCGGCATCGGTGACCAGGAGGGGCGTGCATCTGGCTGGCAGCATCGCCGCGAGTGCCTCGAGCAGCAGGAACAGCGTGCCGGCGGCATCGATCGGCGACCAGTCCATCAGGATCAGGGGATGCTTGAGCGAGCCCAGCAGGGCGCGGAGCATGGCCCAGTAGAACAACCCCCGCTCGGCCTGCAGCTGCCGATTGCCGAGCAGGCGGTCGACCTGCTTGATGGCATGCCCAGGTCAAGCCGGGCAGGAAGCGCCCCAGCGCGGTCAGGCTCAGGCTACGGCCTTGCAGCAGGGCGGCCACCGCGGCCATCAGGGCTTCGAGACGGCGGGCATGGATCGTGAGGAGTGCCTTGGCGAAGGCATCGTGCAAGAATTGGACGGTCTGCATGGGTAGGGGGACATCGGTCAGTTTGGCGACAACCAACGTGCCCGCCCATGCAGGCCTCTTCAAGCCATACCACTTTGATTTTTCTGGAAAATTGATGGGGATCACTCAGGATCGACGTGACAGTATGGGCATGCTGAGCCTCCCAGCCCTGGCTCGCGAGGCGAATCGGGGGCGAGACGAACCTTATCCGTCTCGCCGAGAATAGCCGGGGCGTTCCTTATCCCCTCGAGTACAGAGATGACCAGTCCGAAGCCCCTTTCGCTTTCCATCGCCGGGCAATCCGGCAAGCCCCTATCGGGGGCCCAGAAGAAATTCAACAGCCTGATCGGCCGGATCGAGAAGCAGCGCAAGCTGCTCGCCGCCTGGCAGGCGGCGCTGCCGCTCTGCCAGGAGCGCTGGAGCGGCGAGTTCAAGCCGCTGCTCGACGAGTACCGCGCGCGGAATCGCGAGTTCGTCTTCTTCCTCGATCAGTCCGGCGAGCGCCTCAAGCTGACCAAGACCGACCGTCGCACGCTGGGCGAGCTGATCTGCGAGCTGGCTTCTTCTCTGATTGGCGATGATGGGGACGAGGCGCTCAAGGCGCTGTACAACAAGCACAGCGGTAGCGATTTCGACCGCGATGCCCGGGGGAAAACGAGCTGCTCAAGAACGCGATGGAGCAGGCATTCGGCATCGACCTCGGCGACGATCTCGACCTCGACTCCCACGAGAACGTCGCCCAACGGCTGTTCGAGAAGCTGCAGGCGCAGGCGGAGCAGCCCGCACCGCGCAAGGGCCTGGGCGGCACCGCCAGGAAGTCCGCGCAGCAGGTGCGTCGGGAGGAGGCAGAGGCCCAGGCGGGGCAGTCCGTGCGCGAGGTCTACCGCAAGCTGGCCAGTGCCTTGCACCCCGACCGCGAAACCGATGCGGCCGAGCGCGAACGCAAGACCGGGCTGATGCAGCGGGTCAACCAGGCCTACGACAAGGGCAACCTGCTCGACCTGCTGCAGCTGCAGCTCGAGGTGGAGCAGATCGACCGGGATCACATCGCCAACCTGGCCGAGGACCGGCTCAGGCACTACAACCGGGTGCTCGACGAACAGCTGCGGGAGCTGCAGGACGAAGTGCGGGCGCTCGAGCAGGCATTCAAGGCGCAGTTCGACCTCGATCCACTCGACAAGGTCAGCCCCACGAACCTGGGGCGCAAGCTGCAGGACCAGCTTCGCCTGCTGCACGAGGATGTCGCCTTCATGAAGGCGGAGCGCGAGCTGCTGGAGGATCCGAGAGAGCTGAAGCGCTGGCTCAAGGAAGAGCGCAAGCAGCAACGGGCGGATGCCTTCGGAGAGATTCCGTTCGATATGCTGTTTCGCTGAGGCCGGGCGGGCCGCAAGAGGGTACTGTCACGTTGTCGATGTGCATTGATTGGGTCTCGATGCCAGCCCTTTCAAGGTGTTCAAAAGCAACCTTGAAAATCAAGCAGTTACGCATGATCTCACTACATAAAGCACAGTGGCAGAACAAAGAAAATCAATAGCTTGCAAGAAAACACCTTGAAAGGGCTGGCTCCTAGTCGCTGTGGTCGAGTAATTCGCGCTGGATGCGGCGAATCAACGTGTCGTTGCTCACTGGCATCGTGGGTCTCGCAGGTAAGTGGAGAGCACCGATGCTAGGGGGCGCCACAACCTCTGCTCACTGATCGTTGCGCTTGCGGAAGGCCCAGCGCCCGGCCAGGGCAGTGAAAGTGACGACTAACGCAACCAGGATCCAGAAGCCCTCGGGATCGTCCGCCAGCGGAACACCACCGACGTTCATGCCAAAGAATCCCGCGGTGATATTGATCGGCAGTGCCAGTACTGTGACCACAGTGAGGGTGAACAGGGTGCGGTTGGTCTGCTCGCCGAGCTTGGCGGCGATCTCTTCCTGCAGCAGCTTGATCCGCTCGCCAAGGGCCATGAGGTCGCTGATCACCAGAGAAAACTCTTCAGTGGATTCGCGCAGCTCCTGCACGTCCTCCTCCTGCAGCCATTGCGGAGGCCGGTTGAGTAGGCGCAGCAGCGAGCCCGGCTCCAACGCCAGCAGACGCTGCAGCCGCACCAACACGCGGCGCATGGCGCCAAGTTCGGCGCGGTTGTCGGAGAGACGTAGGGAGAGCAGCTGATCCTCGATACGGTCGACGCCGGTGCTGGTCTCGCGGACGATCTGGGTGAGGATGTCGCCCTGATCGCGCAGCAAGTGCACCAGCAGTTCCAGTGGCGAGCGAAAGTGTTCGCCGTGCTTCACCGAGGAGCGCAGCTTGTCCACCGAGCGCAGTGGCTGCAAGCGAACGGTAACTAGCAGATTTCTGCGCGCGCAGCCCCAGAGGGTTGCGATGTCCGAGGAGACCAGACCGAAGTTGAACACTACGTCGTTGACCACCGCCAGCAGCACCGAGTCAACGTGTTCGATACGGGTGGAGCGGGAACCCTCGCGCAGCGTCTCGAAGAAATACTCTGGCAATTCCAGATGAGTCCTCATCCAGCGCTCGCAGGCGGCATGCGCCAGGTTCAGGTGCAGCCAGAGGAACTCAGCGGAATCGCGGGAATGCTGCAGGTGGTCGAGCGCCGTCGCCGAGTCGATCTCCTGGCCGCATTCGCCAGGGCGAAAGCGAAACCCGTAGAGCAGGCCAAACAGGTCGGAATCCTGGCGGTTCTGGACGATGCTGTGGTTCATGCACGCTCGCTGGAGGTATATGGGTTGCGCCTGCTGCGCGGGAGCGTAAATGCACTGCTTCTTAGCAGTTCGTGTTGACCGCCTGATGACATCTTGCTGGTAGCTTGGTTGGAGTGAATACATTGAGGCCCACAACGGGTGCTCAGCAAGCCTTTCAAATGGGGCGAAATGGCTCTTGGCAAGCTGAAACCCTTGATTTAGATGGCTCGTATTGAAATTATCAAAGGGCCATGAGTACATTAGTATCATCACCCCTTTGATCTTTCTCGGAATGTTATGGATGAAAGTCGAGATAGAAGAAGTGCAGGGCAAATCCAAAGCTGCTTGGATAGTTCGACTGGACGGCTACACGATTACATTTCGTAGCCAGACGGAGGCACAGGCCTTTGCCGAGCAGCTCCAGACCCGCCTGGATGCTCCGCATGACCTACCGGCAAGTTGCAATGACGTGTGATAAACGAGCAGTCATGAGGCTTGTGCATTTTTCGCTAGGGCCTGTTGACGATTCACATGAGGAGCCATAGAAACCCACAGAGCCATGGCTACCATGCTCTCGTAATTTCGCTTCAGCTTGTCGTAGCGGAACGCCGCACGGTAATGCTTCAGCCTCGCAAAGGCGTTCTCGAGCAGATGCTGGTAGCGATACAGCCCCCGGTCCAGATCGGCATTGCCCCTTGATCGAGTTGCGTTTTCTGAAAATGACCGCTCGAGCGCCCTGCGCCCGCCGCGAGTTGCGGCATTACGGCGTAGCTCACGCGAGACCGTCGATGGCGATCGACCCAACTGCCGGGCAATTTCACGAACCCGCACCGCTGGGCTCTCAACAGTGCAATTTCCTCTCGCTCGGTAAACGATAGGTAACGTCCCCAATGCGGACCCAAGCAGCCCTGTGGCACTCCCCCCCGCTTCGCGAAACCAGCGGGTACCCACAGCTACTCGCCAATGCTGCGTCCTCACTCGACAATCCTGCAGCAATATGCTCCCAAAACGCCTGCCGGGCTTCTCGTTGATTGACGCTCGGCCGACCTGGCGACCGCATCGGTGGCCGCCCCGTCCGCTCTGTTGCCCAACCTCGTGGTCGTCCCATCCAACACCTCCAATCTGGGGATGTTGCAACGACCATTGGAAACCGCCCAGCTCCTTCCGCTTGAACAGGATATTGGTTGAAACCGCACTAGCGTGTTCCTTGCCAGACTATGCCAATCATGGCCACAAGAGACATAGCCGCCCAGAATTGAAATTGAATATCCATATCCTCGCAAACTGCTACAACAACGTCATTAGTCCTGTCCGTCATCATTCTCTTTGGATAACGTTACCAATATTGGTTCCAACGCCACCCATGTGTCACTGCTTCATTCGTCTATGCTGTTGAGCAAGTCAGCGAAGCTCGATGCCCCCGCGGGCAATGGAAGTACTTGTACCGGGCCGTCGATAAAGCAGGCAACACCGTCGACTTTCCGCTCCGCGCCAGGCGCGATAAGGCAGCCGCTCGACGATTCTTGGCCCGTGCAATCGATCGCAACGGTGAACCGGAGACCGTAACGATCGACAAAAGCGGGGCGGTTCACTCACTCTCCAGGCGGATCAGGTTATAGACTGAGAAACCCAGCAGCAACTGGGCACTCAGCTTTGCCCGACCGATCAGCTTGGTTTTATGCAGCCCTCCCACCGTCTTCAGCCAGCCAAAGCTTTCCTCGATCCGCTTGCGGAGCTCCAGGCTGATCGCATACCGTCGTGCGTCCGTCGATGGCGCTGCCCTTTTCCTTGCGCGCCACATGCGGCGTCACCTTCAGTTTGCACGCATCCTAGACAAAGGCCTGTTGGTCATAGTGCTTGTCCGCCCCGAGCGGGCGACCCGGCTTGGCCGTGCGCTCCAGCATGGCCAGCGCGACCTCGACTTCGGCTGCCCGTTGAACTCGGTGCATTCCAGACTTGTGCAAAGCCCAGGCGTCGATCAGCGTGCCGTCCACGCTGAAATGCTCGTCACTGGCGTACCCGGGCCACTGCTCCAGCGACTTGATGCGCTGGAAGAACAGGCGCGCCACCTCCTGGTTGAACAGCCGGTCGCGGTTCTGGCTGAAGGTCGAGTGATCCCACACCGGCTCGTCCATCGACAGGCCGACGAACCAGCGAAACAATAGATTGAAGTCGATCTGCTCGACCAGCTGTCGCTCCGAGCGGACCGTGTAGATCACCTGGAGCAACGAGGCGCGCAACAGCCGCTCGGGTGCGATCGAGGCCCGCCCCCGCGTGGAGTACAAGCCGTCGAAGTCCTGATCCATCGAGGCCAGGACGGTATCGACGAGCTTGCGCAGTGGGCGCAGCGGATGATCGCTGGGGATGCGCTGTTCCAGCGTCGTGTAGCTGAACAGCTCGTCTTGCTTGAGGTCGAGTCCACGCATCGGCTTGAGTTGGGGCTGCATGAAGAGGATGAGAGCATTTTGCCAGAGCCGGTTGGGCTCTGGCTTTTTTCAACGGCCTGCTAGATGTAAGGGCTTGCAATCGAAAACGGCCGGGCTCGCAATCAACGCTATTTCCGGCTCAGATTAACTGCGCCTGACGGGCACCTTCGGGCTCACATTAGTTGTGAACGAGCTTGCATTCAGCCGCACCGGCTTGCATTCCATCAGCGCGGGCTCACGCTTTCTGCAACTGAACATTACTGCCCCAGCCGTCCAAAAAACCAACGTATATATGACAGGTGAGACGGTGCTGATCGGCTATATGCGGGTATCGAAGGCGGACGGCTCCCAATCCACTGACCTGCAGCGCGATGCACTGATCGCTGCCGGCGTGATGGCAGCTCATCTCTATGAGGACATGGCTTCCGGGCGGAAGGATGATCGGCCCGGATTAGTTGCATGTCTGAAGGCCCTGCGTGAAGGTGACATCTTGGTGGTCTGGAAACTGGATCGCCTTGGGCGCAACCTTCGCCATCTGATCAACACCATTCACGACCTGACCGCCCGTGGTATAGGACTGAAAGTGCTCACCGGGCACGGTGCGGCCATCGACACCACCACGGCGGCAGGTAAGCTAGTGTTCGGGATCTTCGCGGCACTGGCTGAGTTTGAGCGGGAGCTGATTTCTGAACGGACGGTAGCTGGGTTAGCTTCGGCGCGGGCGCGCGGCCGGAAGGGTGGCCGCCCCTTCAAGATGACGGCAGCCAAGTTGCGTTTGGCGATGGCGGCGATGGGGCAGCCTGAGACAAAAGTGACGGCCCTATGTGCCGAGCTAGACATTACCCGACAAACCCTGTATCGGCATGTTTCGCCAAAAGGAGAGCTGAGGCCCGACGGCATGAAGCTACTTGGGAGAATTTAATAAGTGGCTCAGAACGGCCCTGTGCCACGGCTGCAGAACTTCCTCCTCCCGTCTCTCAACTGCTGATCTGATCTGAATAGGCAGCGAGCCGTTCAAGAAACTCTCCGGCGTTGATGAGACGCTCGCGTTCCTCGCCAGTCAGGCATGCCATCATTGCTGCCGTCAACCAGTCGTCGCGGCGTTGACGGCTGAGCTGCAGAACATGCCGTCCGGCGTCGGCTAGTCGAACACGCACCTTGCGACGATCCAGGGCATCCTGTGTACGGATAATCAGGCCGGATGCCTCAAGTTCACGCAACACAGCCGCGAGATTGGAGGAGCGCATATTCTCCGACGCCGCCAGCATCGATGGGGTTACGCCATCGCCAAGCCGATCAATGGCACTGATCACCAGCATGCGAGTCCACGATTCAGGCTCGTTCTGAGCCTCTTGACGCAAACGTCGCGTCAAGCGGGTTAGCTGACGCCGAAATCGAGCGACATTGAGAGATTTTTCTAAATTCATTTCTCTATGATTACATAGCTATGAGATGGTAGCAATTGGTCAACCGTTGCCCATCAGGGTGATCCACGTGGGTAGGGTTGCTGCCAGTCAAGTCACATACTTCTCAACCGCTGCCAGGAGAAAAGCTCATGCTGAAGGCAGGTCAGATTTTCGAGCGTGTTTTGCTGACCAACGATGATGGATTCGACGCGCCGGGATTGCACGTTCTGGAGCAGGTCGCCGCCACCTTGGCGCGGGAGGTCTGGGTGGTTGCGCCGGAACACGACCAGAGTGGCACATCGCATTCACTTAGCCTTCATGAGCCGCTGCGTGTCAGGCGGAAAGGTGAAAGGCGCTTCGCCGTCCTTGGGACACCCGGAGACTGCGTTGTGATGGGTGTACGTCAGCTGATGTCTGGCGAGCTACCGGAGATGATTCTTTCCGGTGTCAATCGTGGCGCAAATCTTGGTGTGGAGACGGTATTCTCCGGTACTGTCGGTGCCGCCATGACGGGCATGCTTCTTGGCATTCCCTCCATCGCATTGAGCCAGGCTTTCAGTGATCGGAATGCGGTTCCCTGGGAAACGGCGCGGACCCTGGCGCCCGAGGTCATTCGAGCCCTTGCGGCGATGAATTGGAGCCGGAATACCTGTCTCAATGTCAATTTCCCTGATTGTCCTGCAGATCGCGCCGGCCCTCTGACCCTGACCTGTCAGGGTGTCGGCCTGCTGGACGGGGTCGATGTCGTGTCGCGCTCAGATCCAAGAACCATCGATTATCACTGGCTGCAGCTCCATCGGTCTCCTCGACAGGATGCTGAGGGAACCGAGACAGCTGCGGTCGCAGCGGGCCGCATCGCCGTCACCCCGTTGCGGTTCGAGCGGACACACGATGAGACGCTTGCAGAGATGCGGATGGCCTTGGCTGCGACGGAGTAAATATCAAGGATGGATGCAGGAGTCCCAAGCCAACATAAGAGGTATTGAGCTGGCCGAGAAGGTATACAGCGATGCTGTATGGAAGGGTGAAATCAGGTAGAGAACCTGTAAGAGGATGAGACTTATTTTCATCCCGCGCCAGAGTGGGATGAGAAGAGTCCATCCTATTGCTTACGTGCAATTGACTTCTGACTGCTTGGTGCAGTCGTCTTCTGAAAATGACACCTGCTGCAACGCAGCGTGATCAGCGAACAGTGCCTGCTCAGTCCGCCGATACTGCACTCGGACAATGGCGCGCCGATGAAGTCGGTGACCCTGCTGCAAAAGATGTACGACCTGGGCGTCACGCCCTCGCACAGTCGCCCGCGGGTGAGCGACGACAACCCATACTCGGAATCCCTGTTCCGGACGCTGAAGTACTGCCCGCAATGGCCGAAACAGGGCTTTGCCGACCTGGAGGCAGCGCGCAGCTGGGTCAGGGACTTCATCTGCTGGTACAACCACGAGCACCGGCATAGCCGCATCCGCTTCGTGACGCCGGCAGAGCGTCATCGAGGCGAGGATCGCAACGTACTGGCTCGCCAGCATGCGCTGTATCAGGAGGCCCGTGGCCGCACACCGGAGCGCTGGTCAGGCGCTACACGAGCGGGAACAAGAACAGCAGCCGCTGCAACAGGCGGCCTGAAAACACGGTCGACGCGACAACTACCTTGAAAAACGCCGGGCATTACTTTAAAAAAGACTAGTAATTTGAAGTTTTCATAAGGATTTGAAACTTTGTACTTAGATTCCATTGTTCCAGAACGTCTACGACCTCAGCCCAATCAGCTCCCTTCCAGCACGTCCAAAGGGACGGTTCAGGGAAATACGTGTGATGAAGCAGAGACTTCATTGCTGCGTATCCAAAAATATGACAATAGCTCGATGTATTCCCGAGAAATCGCGGAGCCAAACGAGCGCATCTTTTTGAGCGGCCAGCAGACGCTCGTGAGGCTGCTCATCTCCCAGGCCGCACTTGATCGATCCGCCGGCATTCGCACAGCGGGGTTCGTGAGTGGCTATCGCGGCTCGCCTTTGGGGGGGCTGGATCGAGAATTAGTAAGAGCCAAGAAAGTTCTGGAGAAATCGAAAGGCTATGTCTGAGTTAGCTGTTGCAACAGGCTAAGCTGATCATGACGTCTCTGCATGCGGGAGGTGGATCATGAAAGCGAGTCAGTTCACGCGATGGATCGCTCAGCTCTCCAGCCTCAGCCCAGAACAGCGTGAGCAGTTGAAGGCATGCCTGTCGGCACCTGGCAGCCTTGCGCAGGACATGATCGCCACGCCCAGCAGCTGCCCGCACTGTCAGTCCAGCGAGTTACAGCCGTGGGGCTCCAATGGCGGCCTGCCACGGTATCGCTGCAAGTTTTGCGGCAAAACCAGCAACCCATTGACGGGTACACCGATGGCGCGACTGCGAAAGCGCCATCTCTGGCAAGACTATGCCGAGGCGTTGACCCAGAGCCTGACGGTACGCAGGGCGGCGAAACACTGTGGCGTCAGCAAGAACACCGCCTTCCTGTGGCGACACCGGTTCCTGTCCCAGATCGCCGATCACCAGGCCCAGCATGCGTCCGGGATTGTCGAGGCCGATGAAACCTTCTTTCTGGAGTCTTTCAAGGGGCAGCGAGACTTGCCGCGCCTACCTCGCAAGCGCGGAGGCAGTGCGAAGCGACGCGGGTTGTCTGCCGAGCAGATTCCTATCCTGGTGGTGCGGGATCGCAGCGGCCAGCATGCCGACTTTCAGCTGGAGAAGCTCGATGCCGTGCATGTCAGGGAGCGACTACGCCCCCTGATCGATGCTGAT
>NZ_BAAGYK010000172.1:0-95770 GCF_054779355.1 Azotobacter armeniacus | reverse complement strand
GCGTCGAAGACTACGAGGCGCTGCTGCCGTGGAACTGCACTCCGACGGCGCCACTGTAAAAGACCGGCTCGGCCGTTAACAGACGGGGTTCATGGATCACTTACGCTCGTCCCGCGCCTGCAGACCCAGCAGGCACAGCGCGTAGTTGGCCAGCACGGCAATCAGCAGCAGGATCTCGATGCGCCGCGGGCAGCGGCTGCGATGCAGCTCCAGGCCGATCCCCAGCCGATGGCTCTTCAGGTCACGGAAGCCCTCCTCGACCTGCATGCGCCGCTGGTAGATCGCCACGACCTGCGCGGCATTCCACTGCGCCTCGGGCAGAGCAGGCGCCGCAGGCAACGCGGGCAGCCCTCGCGCAGGTGGACGACTTCGCAGACCGGCAGCGAGCGTCCGGCCAGCGGGATCGCGGCGCGCAGCAGGAACCGCTTGCCGGCGGCATCGATCGGCGACCCGTCCACCAGGAGCAACGGATGCCGGAGCGAGCCCGGCAGGGCACGGCGCATGACCCGGTAGAACAACCCCCGCTCGGCCTGCAGCTGGCGGTTGCCGAGCAGGCGGTCGACCCGCTCGATGGCCAGGCGGAGCTGGGCAGGGAACGCCCCAGTGCGGTCAGGGTCAGGCGGCGGCCCTGCAGCAGGGCGGCCACCGCCGCCATCAGGGCTTCGAGACGGCGGGCATGGATCGTGGAGAGTGCCTTGGCGAAGGCGGCGTGCAAGAACTGGACGGTCTGCATGGGGTCTGGGGACATCGGTCAGTTTGGCGACAACCAACGTCGCCCGCCCATGCAGGCCTCTTCAAGCCCTACCTAATTGATTTTTCGAGAAAATTTCTTGGAATCACTCAAGGACGGTCCTCGAACAGACGATTCGGATCGACGGGCAACAGGCGCCCTGGCGGCGGATCGAGCCGCGCCTGGACCAGCCGACCGAGTCTGGCTCTGGCTGTGGAGCAAGCGGCCCGAGGAGGTCGATGCCCTGCAGATCGCCCGGCTCTATCAGCGGCGCTGGCGCCTTACGGTCGCTCAGAGCCGATCCAGCGCCTGGACGAAGTCGCGGACGATGTCCTCGGTCTCCTCGATGCCCGTCGAGATGCGCACGGTGCCGTCATGGATATCCAGGCTGGCGAGGATTTCCGGTGCCAGGGCGCGGTGCGAGGTCTTGCCCGGATGACTGATGCTGGTCGCCACCCCAGCCAGCGAGGGAGCGAACACTGCGATCTGCAGGTTATGGATCAGCCGGTCGACCTCGGCCAGCCCGCCTTTAAGGGTGAAGCTCAGCATGCCCGAGCAACCCCTGGGGAACAGCCGCTGCGCTAACGCATGATCCGGGTGTGACGGCAGCCCCGGATAATGCACCTTGGCCACCCGCGGATGGGCCTGCAGCGCCTTGGCCAGCGCCAGGGCGTTGCGCGAGTGGGCCTGCATGCGCAGGGCCAGGGTCTTGGCGCCGCGAAAGGTCAACCAGGCCTCGAACGGGCTGGCGCTGCCGCCGGCGTTGATCTGGAAGCGCCGCGCCCGGGCCACCCACTCGGCGTCGCCGACCAGGATGCCGCCGGTGGCGTCGCTGTGGCCGTTGAGGTACTTGGTGGTGCTGTGCAGCACCAGGTCCGCGCCGTCGGCCAGCGGCCGGTACAGCGCCGGCGAGAGGAAGGTGTTGTCCACCACCAGCTTGAGGCCATTGGCCTTGGCCAGCCGGCTCAGCGCCGGAATGTCGCTGACCCGCACCAGCGGGTTGGATGCGCTTTCCGTGTAGATCAGCCGGGTCTGCGGGGTGATCGCCGCCTCCACCGCGGCCAGGTCGCCGATATCCACCAGCGTGGCGGCAATGCCGAAGCGGTCCAGCTCCTTCTCGATCAGGCTCTGGGTGGTGCCGTAGAGCTCGCGGCTGGCGATCAGGTGGTCGCCGGCGCCCAGGCTTCCCAGCAGCGCCGCGCTGATCGCCGCCATGCCGGAGGCGGAAAACAGCGCCGCCTCACCACCCTCCAGTTCGCGGATCAGCGTCTCCAGCGCCGCCGAGTTGGGATTGCCGATGCGCGTGTACATATAGTTATCGGGATTGCCGGCGAGGAAATCGTCGACCTGCGCCAGCGAGTCGTAAACGAACACCGAAGTCTGGTAGATCGGCTGCGTCTTGGGGTGGGTGACCATCTGCCGGTCGACATCGTTGCCCGCATGCACGGCGCGGGTGGAAAAACCGGGAAAGCGTTCGGACATGGCGAAATCCTTGGACAGGAGTACCGACGCACGGACGCTGCACCGAGGCGACCCGCCAAGCGGAGCGGGATCGGCCGCGCCCGAAAACGCCGAAAGGTGCGAAACTGCGCTGTCAGCAGTCGACAAGGCTTGCAAGCGGGCCTGATGAAGGATAGATCAGGCTCGAGCAAGGAGAAAAACATCGAACCTGACGGGGTGGGGCATTTTTCAACTGCCGGTTACAGATCGAACAGCAGTGCGGCGACCAACGTGCAGTAGAAAAAGGCCACCAACGCCGGCACATTTGAGCGCCGCCCGGCAGAGCGGCTGTCAGACCTGCGCAATCGGCGCCGACTATGCTGCGCCGAACGCCTCATTGCGCAGTCATCGCCGGAAATCTGTGACTCGCCCTCCGCGGCAGTCTTCCGAGCGCAAACACCTCGGCAAAGAGTCCCCCCATGCCTGAAACGCCCCAGCAACAGCCCCACCCGGACCGCGCGTCCGCCAGCCTGCGCCAGGCCCTGCGGTTCTGGCTGAAGCTCGGTTTCATCAGCTTCGGCGGTCCGGCCGGACAGATCGCGATCCTGCACCAGGAGCTGGTCGAGCGGCGGCGCTGGATCTCGGAACGCCGATTCCTGCATGCCCTGAACTTCTGCATGCTGCTGCCCGGCCCCGAGGCGCAGCAACTCGCCACCTACCTCGGCTGGCTGCTGCACGGCACCCGTGGTGGGGTGATCGCCGGGGCGCTGTTCGTGCTGCCCTCGCTGTTCATACTGATCGCCCTGTCCTGGGTCTATCTCGCCTTCGGCGACGTGCCGGCGGTGGCCGGGCTGTTCTACGGCATCAAGCCGGCGGTGACTGCCATCGTCGTCCATGCTGCCCACCGTATCGGCTCGCGCACCCTGCGCAACGCCTGGCTGTGGGCGATCGCCGCGGCCGCCTTCGTGGCGATCTTCGCCCTCGGCGTGCCCTTCCCGCTGATCGTGCTGGGCGCGGCACTGCTCGGCTACCTGGGCGGGCGCCTGGCGCCGGATGGATTCAGCGCCGGCGGCCATGCGGCGGCCGGGCGCAGCTTCGGCCCGGCGCTGATCGACGACCACACCCCGCCGCCCGAGCATGCGCGCTTTCGCCGGTCGCATCTGGTGCGGCTACTGCTGGCCGGCGCCCTCCTCTGGCTGCTGCCGATGGGCCTCTTGAGCGCGCTGTTCGGCTGGCAGGACACCCTGACGCAGATGGGCTGGTTCTTCACCAAGGCCGCGCTGCTCACCTTCGGCGGCGCCTACGCGGTGCTGCCCTATGTCTTTCAGGGCGCGGTCGGCCACTACGGCTGGCTGACCCCGACGCAGATGATCGACGGCCTGGCCCTCGGCGAGACCACGCCAGGGCCGCTGATCATGGTGGTGGTCTTCGTCGGCTTCGTCGGCGGCTACGTCCACCAGCTGTTCGGCGCCGAGCAGGCCTTCCTGGCCGGCGCGGTGGCCGCCTGCCTGGTCACCTGGTTCACCTTCCTGCCATCATTCCTCTTCGTCCTCGCCGGTGGCCCGCTGGTGGAGTCCACCCACGGCGAACTGAAATTCACCGCCCCGCTGACCGGCGTCACCGCCGCCGTGGTGGGGGTGATCCTCAACCTGGCGCTGTTCTTCGGCTACCACGTGCTCTGGCCCGAGGGCTTCGCCGGCCGCTTCGACTGGCCCTCGGCGCTGATCGCCCTGGCCGCCGCCGTCGCGCTGCTGCGCTTCAAGCGCGGGGTGATCGAGGTGCTGATGGGCTGTGCGGGGGTGGGATTGCTGGTGCATCTGGGGCTGCGCTGAGGGGCTGGAGAGCGTCGGCGGAAACCGGACGCCACCGATGCGCAAGATGTGGCCTGCCTGTACCCGTGCGCGCAGGTAGGCCGTGGAAACATCGGGTATTCGGGTAATCCCGTTGGTTGCCACGGCCAAGTAGGCTGGCTAGACTTCCTCCCAAACCGGGAGATACGTGGCGATGAGAATTATTGCGCGAGGTACGTTGCGCGCTTTCTGGGAAAGCAGCCCGGCCTACGCAGACGCCATGACACCTCTGGTGGAGTGGTATCGGCACATGGAGAAAGCCACTTACCGCACACCGCAGGAGGTCAAGGCAGAGCTGCGTACAGCAAGCATCCTGAAAGGCGGCCGTGTGGTTTTTAACATCGCGGATCAAGTATCGGTTAATCCTGGCAATCGACTACGAACGACAGCTTGGGTTCGTGAGATTCGTAGGCACTCACGTCCAGTACAACCAGATCAACGCGGAGACAGTGTGATGAACATCAAGCCGATTCGCTCCGAGGAAGACTTGGCAGCGGCCTTTGCGCGCATGGAGAAACTATGGGGTGCCGAAATCGGCACGCCGGAGGGCGATGAGCTGGAAGTGCTGGCGGTACTGATCGAGAAATACGAAGACGAGCACTATCCGATCCCGCCTTCCGATCCCATCGAGGCCATCAAGTTCCGTATGGATCAGCAAGGGCTGACTCCGCGCGACCTGGAGCCGTACATCGGTTCCAGCGGTCGGGTTTCCGAAGTATTGAACCGAAAGCGCAAATTGAGTCTGGCGATGATCAAGCATCTTCATGAGGGGCTGCGCATTCCCTATGAAAGCCTGCTGGCTGGTGCTGTCTGACAACACTTTCCCGAATCCCGGAAACATCTGACGGGAACAGTTCGGCGACCTTCCGACAGGCCGCCGAGCCTCCCCGTTGGTCGACGGCCACCACGAAGACCACCACCTCATGATCGAGGACCTGATCGAACTCGAGGCTATAGGTCATCCAGCGAAACCTTGACGCGCTGCGATGCGGCCAGTCGCTCGCGCACGGTGGCGATCAAGGCTTCGTCCTCCTCGGTCAGCAATACGGGACGAAAGGGCAGTTGCCCCCGTTCGGCCACATACTGCAGGGTCTGGCGCATCAGCTCGGAGGGCGTCACGCCCAAGCGCTCCAGCTCGCGATAGGCCCGCGCCTTCAGGTCATCGTCCACGCGGATATTGATCGAGGCCATGATGAAGCTCCATGTAAAAACATTTGTCATTACATTGGCGCTCTGGAAGCCCTTCTGCAAGAAAGCAACGAGGCATCTCGCATCATGCCGATCAGGCGAATCGCCGGAGGGTTGGGCAATTGCGTTGGCGGGCAGGATTCCGGCCAGGAGCCGCCGCTTGCCTTCGTTCGGACAGGTGTCTGCTATTGTCGTGCAGCGGCCTCAAAAATCTCGTTTCTTAGGTGCCCAAGTCGATTTCACCGACCATGAACGTGACGGCCTTTCCAGCGAGAATCACGCGGTTTTCCTCTAGTTGGCAGGAAAGACGTCCCCCTCTGGCCGAAACCTGTCTTGCCTCGAAGGTGTTTTTACCGAGCCGCTGTGCCCAGTAGGGCGTTAATTCGCAGTGGGCAGCGCCAGTTACCGGGTCCTCTGGCACCCCGATTTTCGGCGCAAAAAAGCGGCTGACGAAATCAACGTCCTTCCCAGGTGCGGTGACGATTACACCACGCAGGTCCAATTCCTGAAGTTTTGCAAAATCTGGCGCTATGGAGCGCACAATTTCTTCACTCTCGAAAACTGCTATGTAGTCATTCGCAGTCCAGACTTCTTGAGGAGTGCGTCCGAGTGCGTCAACCAGGGCATCGAAAATTGGCCGCAAGATGGGCGGCCGCGCAGGAAAGTTCATCGTCAGTAGTCCTTCTTTCGACTCGACGACGAGTTCCCCGCTTTTGGTTTGAAAAGTTATCTGCTTCTTGGGAAAGCCAAGGATTTCAAAAAGGACATGGGCTGCGGCCAGCGTTGCATGCCCGCAGAGGTCAACTTCAGCTATCGGTGTAAACCAGCGAAGGTAAAAACCCCGTTCGGTGGGAACGAAAAAAGCGGTTTCGGAGAGGTTGTTTTCGTTAGCTATCGCCTGGAGCAAGCTATCGTCCAACCAGTTGTCCAAGGGGCACACGGCTGCCGGGTTACCCTCAAAAACACGTGTCGCGAATGCATCGACCTGATATTGCTTAAGTCTCATAGTCCTGTTCCTGATGCGATTGGCCTGAGCGCCAGATTATGAACGCTTCAGGGCATTCTGCATCGACAAGCTACCTGACCAGAGATATATCAGTCATCAGTCGGCTACTGAGTTGTTTACAGACATCGAGCTTACCTGTGCTCGGCTTCCGCATTGGGTCGAAAGCAGGCACGCCCCATAAAAGGACAAATCTCTGCAGGTTTTCAGATGGCCCGGCAAAAGCCCACGCAGTCCATCCATTCAATCACCGAATGATCGGACTCATCGCCCACCGCAGGCATACGCGCAATGCCTGAACCCACAAGGCCGGCTCCGGGCCGGGACGGGCCGGTTTCTCCTTGAGGCCGCCAGCCGTCCATGACAAGCTGCCGCACCGGTCGCCTCTTGCATTCTGGCGACGTTCTTCGCGTCGGCGTTGACTGCCCCGCTCCCCGGCTCACTGCCGTCCTCTTTGTAGAGATACCCATGAAACGTTTCGTCCTGATCGACACGGCCCTCATCCCGAAAAATGATGGTGCGCTGTGCCTATACGAATATGGCGAGGATTTTGTCATCAAGATCCAGGGCGGCAGCGGCAATCAGTTGATGAATACCCGTATGCACGGATCAGAGGACGCCCTTGGCCAGATCCCCTGCCGCAGAATCGCGTCACGTCCGCAGGCTCGTGTGCTGGTAGGGGGGCTGGGTATGGGCTTCACCCTTGCCGCGGCGCTCGAGGCGCTGGGTGCCGATGCCGAAGTGCAGGTGGCGGAGCTGGTGCCCGGCGTGATCGAGTGGAACCGCGGCCCTCTGGGTGAGAAGGCCGGCCACCCGCTGAGTGACCCACGCACCACCCTGCTCAACGAAGACGTCGCGGCAGTCCTCAAGCGTGAGCCCAGGGGTTATGACGCGATCATGCTGGACGTCGATAACGGGCCCGAGGGGCTGACTCAGAAAGTGAACGGCTGGCTTTACTCTCTGGACGGCCTGAACGCATGCGCACAGGCCCTGCGGCCAAAGGGCGTTCTTGCCGTTTGGTCAGCCAGCGCCGATCAAGCTTTTTCCGGACGGCTTGCCAAGGCCGGCTTCCGGGCGGAAGAGGTTCAGGTCTTCGCACACGGCAACAAGGGCACCCGGCACACCATCTGGATTGCGGAAAAGTTTCGCTCTTGAGGTTGTGCTGCGGACCGAGACCGAAAGAAACCTATAGTGACCGTTCATCTCCCTTAGCAGCCCGCCCCCGTGTCGGTGGAAAAGCATCTCCAGGCACGATCCAAACTCACCGCCCCACTGACCGGCGTCACCGCCGCCGTGGTGGGGGTGATCCTGGTTTGCTGACTCATCTGGCACTTCGCTGAAAGGCAGGAAACGCCGGCAACGCGAGTGACAGGGAGACTGATTGGCCCCAGGGCGTCGACCGCGGCTCCAGGCTGGAGAACGGGCGGATCGCCATGTCCGCGCCGGGCCAGCCCGAAGAGAAAGTACTGCCCGTCGGAATCGCCGGGCCCCGACCAAGGACGATCTAGACTCGTCTTCCCAAGGAAACCTGAAAGGAGATCGAGCATGCGCTCCTGGAGACTCATGGCTGTCGCCCTGGTGCTCGCCGTCGCCGCCTGCAGCAACATCCCCTCCGCCGAAACCCGCCATTCGGGTTTTCTCGGCGACTACAGCAAGCTGGTCAAAGACCCGTACTGGGACAACAGTGAGTACTGGGTCAAGCCGGGCCTGAACCTGCGCCAGAGCTACGACAAGCGGATCGTTCTCGAACCGGCCCGCTATTACGTGGACCCCGACACCCAGAAGCTGATCGCCGAGCGCGGCGAGGAAACCGCCAAGGTCCTGTCCCATCTCAATCTGGCCCTGCGCCGCGAACTGCAGGCCGGCGGCTACCAGTTGGTGACGTCCGGCGATGCGCGCAGCCTGCGCCTACGCCCGGCCATCACCGGCCTGATCCGTAACGCCCGCGACATGAAGCCTACCGAATACATTCCGATCGGCTTCCTGATCGGCGCCGGCATGCAGCTCACCGGCGTGCGTGACCAGCAGGTACGGATCTTCTTCGAAACCGAGATCAGCAACGGCAAAACCGGGGAAGTCATCGCCCAGTCGGTCAGCGCCGCCAGCGGCAACGAGGTCTCGCCCTCAGTCAAGGCCAGCGCCAGCGACACCTACCAAGCCCTGGACGACTGGGCAAAACAGGTGCGCGAACGCCTGGACCGGGCCTATGGCGAGGTCGAGGGCAGGGCCTCGCGCTGAGCGGAAAATCGTGCTGCCTGACGGCGGCCAGCGGGGCGTTTTGTTGACCTATCGCGGCAGATGGTCGAGGTCGATCGGATCGCCCGGATGCAGCCCCAGCTTGTCGCGGATGTCCTGGAACATGGCGTCGTACTCGCCATGCTCGCGCAGGACCGGCCCGAAGCGCGGCTGAAAGCCATTGCGCACGGCGATCTGGGTCAGCGCGTTCATGAAGTCGAAGGCCATGTCGCGGTGCAGATCGCACTCCTCGGCAAAGGGCTTGCCGTCGATCTCGCCCTCCATGCGCATGTGCAGCATCTGTCCTTCCTTGGGATCTTCGCGCACCTCGTAGTAGACGTCGCAGGTGAACGCCTGGCGGTTGAGCTTATCCACCTTCTGCTCGCGATGCACATAACCGGGTGTGAACATGGGAGTCTCCTCGCAAGTGAAAACCCAACTCTGGAGCCTCACCGCCGGCCGATGAGTTCCGTCCGGCCTCAGTGTAGGTACTCCGTCGCCGCCCGCGCCGGCAGGCGACATCCGGCGGAGATCTGTCATGACCCGGCCGGATATTGCCCGGCAGGCGACGACTGACATGGTCAAGTTGCTGGCTCAACCTAGACTCTGCCCCGAAACATGACCTGACCGCAGGGACCATGAGCATGGACATCGCAGCCCGGCTGGCACGCAGCCATGGCATTTCCAACAAAACCAGGAAGCTCTTTGAAAAACGCACCCAGATTGCCCGAGAGCAGTTCCGGGAACGGGTGCGCACGGCCTGGGAGAAGGAAATGGCCGGCCTGACGGCCGGGCCCCTCACGCCCTGGAGCCTCTGGAACGACTGGTACCGCTATGGCGTGGACGCCGCCCAGCGCTCGGTACTGTTCTGGGACACGCTGCGCCAGCGCGGCGACAACTACCTGGAACACCTCCAACAGGGCCAGCCGCCCCTGCTGCATTTCGACCACGAGACGGTGCTGGACGGGCGCACCTTCGCGCGCCCGGTCAACTACGCCCTGCTGCGCATCCTTCCGCTCCCAGGAGGGCAGGTGGACCCCAAACTGCGGCCCTACATGATCCTCGACCCGCGGGCGGGGCACGGCCCGGGGATCGGCGGCTTCAAGGACGACTCCCAGGTGGGGGTGGCCCTGCGCGAGGGGCATCCGGTGTATTTCGTGATCTTCTTCCGCGAGCCGGAGCCGGGCCAGACCCTGCTGGACGTGTGCGCCGCCGAGCAGCGCTTCGTGCGCAAGGTGCGCGAGCTGCACCCGGACAGTCCCAAGCCGGTGCTGGTGGGCAACTGCCAGGGCGGCTGGGCGGCGATGATGCTGGCCACCTCGGACCCGGACGCCACCGGCCCGGTGGTGATCAACGGCTCGCCGATGTCCTACTGGGGCGGCGCCTGGCAGGAGGGCGAAGGCGACAACCCCATGCGCTACGCCGGCGGACTGCTCGGCGGCACCTGGCTGTCCTCCTTTGCCTCCGACCTGGGCAACGGCCTCTTCGACGGCGCCTACCTGGTGGAGAACTTCGAGAGTCTGAATCCCGCCAATACCTACTGGGACAAGTATTACCACCTGTTCGCCAACATCGACACCGAGCCGCCGCGCTTCCTGGAGTTCGAGCGCTGGTGGGGCGGCTACTTCCTGATGAACCGCGAGGAGATCGAGTGGATCACCCGCAACCTCTTCGTCGGCAACAAGCTCTGGTCCGGCGAGACCCGCAGCGGCAGCGGCAAGGCCTTCGACCTGCGGGACATCAAGTCGCCGATCATCCTGTTCGCCTCCCTGGGCGACAACATCACCCCGCCCCAGCAGGCCTTCAACTGGGTGGCGGACGTCTATGGCAGCACCGAAGAGATCAAGGCGCGCGGCCAGGTCATCGTCGGCCTGCTGCACCAGGATGTCGGCCACCTAGGGATCTTCGTGTCCGGCAAGGTGGCCCGCAAGGAACACGCGCAGATCGTCGAGGTGCTGAAATCCATCGAGATGCTGCCGCCCGGCCTGTACGGCATGTCCATCGACGAGCGCCGGGGCAGCGGCGGCCGGGTGGAGTATGAGGTGGAGTTCCACGAGCACCGCCTGGAGGAGGTCAGCGCCCGCCTCAATCGCCTGCAGCGGGTCGACGAGAAGCCCTTCGAGGCGGTGGCCGCGCTGTCCGAGTTCAACCAGCGTGCCTACCAGATCTTCGCCCAGCCCCTGGTGCAAGCCCTGTCCAGCGAGCGCTCCGCCAAGCTGTTGCGGCAGTTTCACCCCCTGCGGGTGCAGCACTGGGGCGTTTCCAACCGCAATCCCTGGCTCTGGTGGCTGGGTCCCGCCGCCGCGGCGGTCAAGGCGCAGCGCCAGGCGGCGGATGCAAACGACCTGCCGCACCACAGCGAGAGGCTGGCTTCCGAACTGATCAGCGCCTCCCTGGACTATTACCGGGCGATGCGCGATGCCCTCAGAGAGGCGCTGTTCTTCCAGACCTACGGCAGCCTGTTCTGCCTGTACCTGGCCGACCGGCCCGGGGCGGAGCAGCCGGTCGCGGCCGGCGTGGCCGAGCCGCGGGAGCTGCCCTTCGTCCAGGAGGTCCTGGCCGCCATCGGCGAAGGCGGCTACAGCGAAGCCTTCGCCCGGGTGGCGGCCCTGCTCGCGCGCAAGGGCGACGTACCCTTGTCGCGGCTGGCGGCAAAGCAGGAAATCGCCCGGGACTATGCCGACCTGCTGCCCCAGCTACCGCCCGAGGCCTGGCGGCGCATTCGCGGCGAGCAGGAAATCATCGTGAACTATGAGCCCGAACGGGCCATCGCCACCTTGCCGGACCTGCTGGCCGAGGAGTCAGACCGCGATCGGTTGCTGACCCTGCTGGAGCGCCTGGTGGTGGACGAACGCGTGCAGCGGGCCGGGCCGACCGCCGAGCAGTACGCCATGCTCGAGCGCATCCGCAGCGTGCTGGGCCGCGAGCCCGCCGCCCGGCAGCACATCGCTGCCGCGAGAAGCGCCTGAGCTCCCCGAGGACGGAGGTATCCCGATGACCGGCAAGCACGAAAAATATCGACGCCTGATCGACTACTGCAACTGCAACGCCCTGCCGCCCACCCCCACGGCGGTGGCCTATCCCTGCGACCAGAGTTCCCTGCAGGGGGTGGTGGATGCGGCGAAGAGCGGCCTCATCGCGCCGATCCTCGTCGGCCCCCGGGAGCGGATCGAGGCGCTGGCCGGGCAGTACGGCATCGACATCGCCGGGCTGCCCATCGAGGACGCCCCCTACAGCCAGGCCGCCGCCAGCCGGGCGGTGGAACTGGTGCGGGAGGGCAAGGTGGAAGCCCTGATGAAGGGCAGCCTGCACACCGACGAGTTGATGGGCGCGGTGGTCAAGCGGGACACCGGGTTGCGTACCGCGCGCCGGGTCAGCCACTGTTTCGTGATGGACGTGCCGGGACACGAGGAAACCCTGATCATCACCGACGCCGCGGTGAACATCGCGCCGACCCTGGCCGAGAAGATGGACATCACTCAGAACGCCATCGACCTGGCCCATGCCCTGCTGCAGGTCGGCGGGAAGAACAGGGAGGTGCGAGTGGCGATCCTCTCGGCAATGGAAACCGTCAATCCCGGCATTCCCTCCACCGTCGAGGCGGCCGCCCTGTGCAAAATGGCCGATCGCCACCAGATCACCGGCGCCATCCTCGACGGCCCCCTGGCCCTGGACAACGCCATCAACCTGGAGGCGGCGCAGATCAAGAAGATCGACTCGCCGGTCGCGGGCCGCGCCAACGTGCTGGTGGTGCCCGACCTGGAGGCGGGCAACATGCTCGCCAAGAGCCTGTCCTTTCTCGCCGGAGCGGATGCCGCCGGCATCGTGCTGGGCGCGCGGGTTCCCATCATCCTGACCAGCCGTGCCGACTCGCTGACCACCCGCCTGGCCTCCTGCGCAGTGGCGACACTGGTGGCCAAGGCTCGGCGCGAGAGCACCGGGAAGGTGATCGGATGAGCCCATGCAGAAGGTGATCCTGGTACTCAACGCGGGCTCGTCCAGCCTCAAGTTCTCCCTCTTCACCGACCATCCCGGGGAACCGGAACTCAGGCTGCGGGGGCAGATCGAGGGGCTCTACGGCGCGCCTCACTTTATCGTTACGGACGCGGCGGGAGCGAGCCTCGACGAGCGGCGCTGGGCCAACGGCACCCGCCTAGGCCATGACGGCGCGGTTCACCATCTGGTCGAGTTCCTGCAGAACTACCGGAACCGCTACCAGTTGATGGCCGTGGGTCACCGGGTAGTCCACGGTGGTCTGGAGTTCTCCCAGCCGACACGGGTGGATGCCGATGTACTGGCGAAGCTCGAGAAGTTCATCCCCCTGGCGCCTCTGCACCAACCCCACAACCTGGCCCCGATCCGCGCGCTGGCCGAACGGATGCCGCAGCTGCCCCAGGTGGCCTGCTTCGACACCGCCTTCCACCGCCGGCAGCCCGAGCTCGCCCAGCTGTTCGCCCTGCCGTCGGCCATCACCGAGCGCGGCGTGCAGCGTTATGGCTTCCACGGTCTATCCTACGAATATATCGCCAGCGTGCTGCCGCAACTGGCCCCCGAGGCCGCCGCCGGCCGGGTCGTGGTCGCCCACCTGGGCAACGGCGCCAGCCTGTGCGCCATGAGCGCCGGCAGAAGCGTGGCCAGCACCATGGGCTTCACTGCCGTGGACGGCCTGCCGATGGGCACCCGCTGCGGCAACATCGATCCGGGAGTGATCCTCTATCTCATGGACGAACTGAAGATGGACGCCCGCGCCATCGAGCGACTGATCTACAAGGAATCCGGACTGCTCGGCGTGTCGGGGATTTCCAGCGACATGCGCGAGCTCCTGGCCAGCGACGCACCGCGCGCCGCCCTGGCGGTGGACCTCTTCGTCTACCGCATCGGCCGCGAGCTCGGCTCCCTCGCCGCGGCCTTGGGCGGACTCGACGCCCTGGTGTTCACCGGGGGCATCGGCGAGCACGCCGCGGCGATCCGCGAGCGTGTCTGCAGCGATGCCGCATGGCTGGGGCTGGAGTTCGACGCGGTCGCCAATAATACGGTCGGCAGACCACGGATCAGCACGGCGTCCAGCCCGGTTTCGGCCTGGGTGATTCCCACCAACGAAGAATTGATGATCGCCCGCCATACCCGGCAGACGATGTTGGCCAACTGAGGGAAACGGAAATGACTCTGGAAACTCCCCGTCCGATATTGCAGGGCGCCAAGGCACTGGTGGCCGGCATGGCCAACGAACACTCCATCGCCTACGGCTGCGCCAAGGCCTTCGCCGAACTCGGTGCCGAGGTGGCTATCACCTACGCCAACGACAAGACCCGCAGCTATGTCGAACCCCTGGCCCGGGAACTCAATGCGCCGATTTTCATGCCGCTGGATGTCACCAGAGCCGACGAACTCGAAGCGGTGTTCGCGGCGATCGCCCGGCAATGGGGGCAACTGGACATCCTGGTGCACTCCATTGCCTGGGCGCCCAAGGAAGACCTGCAGGGCGGGCTGCTCGAGTCCACGGCGGAAGGCTTCGGCCTGGCCATGGACATCTCCTGCCACTCCTTCGTGCGCATGGCCCGCCTGGCGGCGCCCCTCATGAGCAACGGCGGGACACTGTTCGCCATGAGCTACTACGGGGCCAACAAGGTGGTGCCCAACTACAATCTGATGGGACCAGTGAAGGCCGCGCTGGAGGCGTCCTGCCGCTATCTCGCCTACGAACTCGGCCCTCGGGGCATCCGCGTGCATGCCATTTCCCCCGGCCCCCTCAAGACCCGGGCCGCTTCCGGTCTCAAGGATTTCGACCTGATGCTCAACGAGGCCGCGCAGCGCGCGCCCCTGGGGGAACTGGTGGACATCATGGACGTGGGCTTCACTTGTGCCTACCTGGCCAGCCCCTATGCCCGTCGTTTGTCCGGCGAGACGCTGTATGTGGACGGCGGTGTGAACATCATGGCCTGAGCACTGGGCAAACCATGGATATCCTGAAAGGATGGCCATGCCCGTTGCGTGACCCTGCGGTCGCTGGTCTTCAAACAGGCGAAGCGGCGCGTCGAGGATTCGGCTGGCGGATCGCCTGCCTGGCCGGGACCCTCACTCTGCTGGCCGGCTGCGGCGAAACGCCCGCCCCTCTGGCGCGTCCGCCCACGGAAGTGACCGTCATGACGGTGGCCGCGCGAGACACCCCGGTGATCTTCGAATTCGTCGCCCAGACCCAGAGTTCCCGGGAGGTGGAAATCCGCGCCCGCGTCGAGGGCTTCCTGGAACAGCGGCTGTACAACGAAGGCGACCTGGTGCAGGCCGGACAGACCCTGTTCCAGATGGACCGAAAGCCCTTCGAGGCGGCGCTGCAGTCGGCCCAGGGACAACTCGCCCAGCAACAGGCACGCCTGGAGATGGCCAGGGCTGACCTGGTCCGCATCCGCCCCCTGGTGAAGCTGGGCGCACTGAGCAAGAAAAACCTCGACGACGCCATCGGCAACGAGCGGCAGGTCCAGGCCGCCGTGCTCTCCGCCGAGGGCGAAGTGCGCACGGCGCAGATCAATCTCGGCTACACCACTATCGCCTCGCCCCTCACCGGGGTGTCGAGCTTCGCCAAACTGCAGGAAGGCAGCTACGTGACGCCGGGCGAGGCCGGCCTGCTGACCTACGTGTCGCAGGTGGACCCCATCTACATCAACTTCAGCCTCTCGGAAAACGAGATGCTGAAGTTCCGCAGCGAGATTGCCGCCGGCCAGCTCAGGTTCCCGCCGCACAGCGACTTCGAAGTCGAAGTGGTACTGGCGGACGGCTCGGTGGTGCCCGATCGCGGCCGCCTCAACTTTGCCGATTTTTCCTTCAGCGAGGAAACCGGCACCTTCCTGATCCGGGCGGTGGTGGCCAACCCGAAGGGCCTGCTGCGTCCTGGCCAGTTCGTGCGCGCCCATGTCAAGGGCGCGACCCGGCCCAACGCCGTGCTGGTGCCTCAGCGAGCGGTCCTGCAGGGTCCCAGGAGCCATTACCTGTGGGTGATCGGCAGTGACGGCAATCCCGAGCAGCGCGTTGTGGAGATGGGCGACTGGCACGGCGACGACTGGTTCGTCAGCCAGGGCCTGCGCGTCGGCGAGCGCATCGTGGTCGATGGCGCGATCCGGGTGGCACCCGGAGTCCCGTTGCAGATCGTCGATGCTCGCCCCGCGGCAGAAGAAGCGGGTAGGAAGCAGCGCCCGGAGGCGGCCGAGGCCTGGCCCGGCCAGCAGGAGCGGCTGAAGGCCAGCCCATCCGGCGAAAGGTCGGCGCCATGAGCGGGCCGCCCCAATGAGCATCTCCCACTACTGCATCGACCGGCCGATCTTCGCCTCGGTGATTTCCATCGTCATCACCCTGGCCGGGGCGGTGGCGATGCTCAATCTGCCCGTGGCCCAGTATCCGGACATCACCCCGCCGCAGATCACGGTATCGGCCACCTATCCCGGCGCCGACGCCGAAGTGGTGGCCAACAATGTGGCGGCGCCCATCGAACAGCAGGTCAACGGCGCCGACAACATGATCTACATGAACTCGTCGAGTTCGGCGACGGGCAACATGACCCTCAACGTCTTCTTCGAGATCGGCACCGATCCCTCGCTGGCCCAGGTGGACGTGCAGAACCGGGTGAACCTGGCTCTGCCGCAGCTGCCGTCTGCGGTGCAGAGCCAGGGCATCCAGGTGCAGAAGAAGTCATCGGCCTTCATGATGGTCATCGCGGTGTACTCGCCCGACAACCGCTATGACAGCACCTACATCGCCAACTACGCCAACCTGTACCTGCTCGATGCGATCAAGCGCATCCCGGGCGCCAACCAGGCGAGCATCTTCGGCACCCCGGACTACGCCATGCGCATCTGGCTCAAGCCCGACCGCATGGCCCAGCTGAAGATCACCGCCGCCGACGTGCAGCAGGCGGTGGCCAACCAGAACCAGCAGTTCGCGGTGGGCCGCATCGGCCAGTCCCCCACCGGCCAGGCGGTGGAGCAGTCCTTCGCCGTCACCACCAGGGGCCGGCTGACCGAACCCTCGGAGTTCGAGAACATCATCATCCGCGCCGCCAGCGGCGGGGCCGCCATCGTCCGCCTGCGGGACGTGGGCCGAGCAGAACTCGGCCAGAAGGACTACTCCCTGCGCAGCACCTACCAGGGCAGACCGGCAACCCTGATGGCGGTGTACCAACAGCCCGGCGCCAACGCCCTGGATGTGTCCGCGGCCGTCACCGCGACCCTGGCGGAGATGCAGAAGACCTTTCCAGCGGGCATCGAGCACAAGATCGTGATGGACACCACGGCGTTCACCCGCGCCTCCATCACGGAGGTGGTGCACACCTTCTTCGAGGCCCTGGTGCTGGTGGTGGTGGTGGTCTACGTGTTCCTGCAGAGCCTGCGCGCCACCCTGATCCCGGTGCTGGCGGTGCCGGTGTCCATCGTCGGCACCTTCATCGGCATGACCGCCCTGGGCTTCTCGATCAACATGCTGACCCTGTTCGGCATGGTGCTGGCGATCGGCATCGTGGTGGACGACGCCATCGTGGTGATCGAGAACGTCGAGCGCAACATGCAGGTCCACCGGATGCACCCCAAGGACGCCGCCAAGCGGGCCATGGACGAGGTGGCGGGGCCGGTGGTGGCCATCGTGCTGGTGCTGTGCGCGGTGTTCGTCCCCGTGGCCTTCATGGGCGGCATCACCGGCCAGCTCTACAAGCAGTTCGCTATCACCATTGCCATTTCCGTGGTGATCTCCGGCCTGGTGGCCCTGACCCTGTCGCCAGCCCTGGCCGCCCTCCTGCTCAAGCCCGGGCATGGGGAGAAGCGCGGCTTCTTCCGCTGGTTCGAACGCAGCTTCGAGCGCATGACCCAGGGCTACTCCCGCGCGGTGGCCTTCATGATCAAGCGCTTTTTGCTGGCGCTGCTGCTGTTCGCCGGCATGATCGTCCTGACGGTGCTGATGGCGCAGCGGATTCCCGGCGCCTTCCTGCCGCCGGAGGACCAGGGCTACCTGCTCGGCGCAGTGATCATGCCCGATGCCGCCAGCCTGGATCGCACCAGCGAGGTGGGCAAGGTGGCCAGCGACTACTTCATGAGCAACGAGGCCGTCGAGGGGGTGGCCATCGTCAACGGCTACAGCCTGCTGGATAGCCAGAACAAGAACAATGCCGGCGCCTTCTTCGTCGGCCTCAAGGATTTCGAGGAGCGCTACCAGGATGCGGAAACCACCCAGGCCCAGAGTGCCTCTGCCGTCATCAAGGCGGCCGGCCAGGCGTTCTCCCGGGTGCGCGAGGGGATCATCGTGCCGGTCAATCCACCCTCCATTCCCGGCCTGGGCACCACGGGCGGCATGGAGGTGTGGATTCAGAGCAAGGGCGACGGCACCGTCCGCCAGCTGGCCGAGCTGGTGAACGACTTCGTGGCCAAGGCCAGGCAGCGTCCGGCGCTCGGCGCGATCACCTCTACCTTCAACGCCTTCTCCCAGCAGTTGCTGGCCGACGTGGACCGGGAAAAGGCGGAAACCCTGGGCGTGCCGGTGGAGGACGTGTACAGCACCATGCAGACCATGTTCGGCTCGCTGTACGTTTCGCAGTTCAACAAGTTCAGCCGTCTGTGGCAGGTGATCCTGCAAGCCGAGCCCGCCTATCGCCTCAGGGTCGAGGACCTGCAGCAGATCTATGTGCGCAACCGCAGCGGCGAGATGGTCCCGCTCAAGGCCCTGCTGACCACCCGCTACGTCACCGGCCCCGATCTGCTGACCCGCTTCAACAACTTCCCGGCGGTCAAGATCACCGCCAGCGCGGCGCCGGGCTTCAGCTCCGGGCAGGCGCTCGCGGCCCTCGAGGCGGTGGCCGCAGAGAGCATGTCCAGCGACTATGCCCTGGCCCTGAGCGGCGAGGCCTTCGAGGAGAAGAAGGCCGGCGGCACCAGCGCCCAGGTGTTCGTCTTCGGCCTGGTCATGGTGTTTCTGATCCTCGCTGCCCAGTACGAGAAGTGGTCGCTGCCGGTCGGCGTGCTGCTGGCGGTGCCCTTCGCGCTGTTCGGGGCCCTGCTGGCGATCCTGCTGCGGGGCCTGGTCAACGACGTGTACTTCCAGATCGGCCTGACCATGCTGGTGGCCCTGGCGGCCAAGAACGCCATCCTGATCTTCGAGTTCGCCGTGCTGAACCGGGAAAAAGGCATGTCGGTCTTCGATGCCGCGATGACCGCGGCGCGGGAACGCCTGCGGCCCATCGTGATGACCTCCCTGGCCTTCATCCTGGGCTGCGTGCCCCTGGCCATCGCCGTCGGCGCCTCCGAGAACAGCCGCCACTCGATCGGCACCGGGGTCATCGGCGGCATGCTGGCAGCGACGGTGATCGCGGTCTTCTTCATCCCGCTGTTCTACTACCTGGTGGAGCGGATTTCCGAGAAAGCCGAGGGCGCCGGGAAGGCGGCGCAGCCTGCCGAGCCGGCGGCACCGGGCGGGGCGCTGGGCAGCGCGCCGCAGAACCGGCATGAGGGCGACTGAAATGACCATGACGGAGGGGGCCCTGATCGCCTGCCACGAATGCGACCTCCTGCAGCGGGAGCCACGCCTGCCCGAGGGCGGCGTGGCCCGTTGCCAGCGCTGTGGTGCCACCCTGTTCCGCAGTCGTCCGCAGAGCACCGAGCGCGCCCTGGCCTTCACCCTCGGCGCCCTCCTCCTCTTCCTCATCGCCAATGTCTTCCCCATCGTCGGCCTCAAGCTCAGTGGCGATTTTGTCCAGACCACCCTGCTGGGCGCGGCACAGGTCATGTATCGCCACGACATGCGCCTGGTCGCCGGGCTCGTGCTGACGACCACCTTCGCCGCGCCCCTGGCACAGATGCTGGCCATGATCTACCTGCTGCTGCCGGCACGCCTCAAGCGCCAGCCGCCCCATGCCCGGCTGGTCTTCCGCGGCATGACGCTGGTCCAGCCCTGGGGCATGCTGGAGGTATTCGTGCTCGGCATCCTGGTCGCCCTGGTCAAACTCGCCCACCTCGCCACCGTGGTGCCGGGGGTCGCCCTGTGGTCCTTTGGCGGGGTGATGCTGCTGATGGCGGCGGCCACGTCCTCCTTCGACGCCCGCGACCTGTGGGCACGACTGGAGGCGGCGCGGTGAGGGGCCCGGCGAGCGCCGCCCGCTGGCACCTGGCGACCTGCCACGGCTGCGGCCTGCTGAGCCGCGCAGGCCATGACCACGCCGCCCGCTGCCCGCGCTGCGGCACGCCCCTGCACACGCGCAAGCCGGACAGCATCGCCCGCACCTGGGCCTTCATCGTCGCCGCGGCGATCCTCTACATCCCCGCCAACCTGCTGCCGATCATGGAGACCAGCTCCCTGTTCGGCGCCCAGGACGACACCATCATGAGCGGTGTGGTGTACCTGTGGGTCTCCGGCTCCTGGCACCTGGCCCTGGTGGTGTTCATCGCCAGCATCCTGGTGCCGATGGCCAAGCTCTTCGCCCTGATCGTCCTCGTGCTGTCGGTGCAACTGCGCTCCCGCTGGCAACCGGTGCAGCGCACCCGGCTCTACCGCCTGGTGGAACTGGTGGGGCGCTGGTCGATGCTCGACGTGTATGTGGTGACCCTGCTCGTCGCCCTGGTGCAGCTCGATGCCCTGGCGACCATCCGCCCCGGCGCCGGAGCCCTGGCCTTCGGCGCCGTGGTGGTGCTGACCATGTTCGCGGCGATGAGCTTCGATCCCCGCCTGATCTGGGATTCCATGGAGAAAGACGATGCCTGACGCCCCCCCTACCCCCGATCTGTCCACGCTTCCAGAGGCCGAGGCGGCGCCCCGGTCGCGCTGGAAGCCGCAGCTGGTCTGGCTGGTGCCTCTGGTGGCCGCCCTCATCGGCGGCTGGCTGGCGGTACAGTCCATCCTCGAGCAGGGTCCCGTCATCACCCTAGTGTTCAAGAATGCCGAAGGCCTGGAGGCGGGCAAGACCAAGCTCAAGTACAAGGACGTGGAGATCGGCCTGGTCACCGCCGTGACCCTGTCCGAGGACCTCGGACAGGTGGTCGCCACCGCGGAGCTGGTCAAGGACTTCCAGCCCCATCTGGTGGAGGACACCAGCTTCTGGCTGGTGAAGCCGCGCATTTCCGGGGGCAGCGTGTCGGGACTCGGCACGGTGCTGTCCGGCTCCTTCATCGGGGTGGGCGTGGGCAAATCCACCCGCGCGCGGAAGGCCTTCACCGCCCTGGAGATGCCACCGGTCATCCAGGTCGACACGCCGGGCCGGGAATTCGCCCTGCGCAGTGCCGACCTGGGTTCCCTGGCGATGGGCTCGCCGATCTTCTTCCGGCGCCTGCAGGTCGGTCAGGTGGTGGCTTATCGGCTCGACGAGAACGGCCGAGGGGTGAGCCTGCGGATTTTCGTCAATGCACCCTACGACCGGTTCGTCACCGACAATACCCGCTTCTGGAACGCCAGCGGGGTGGACATCAAGCTCGGCGCCGGCGGCATCGAGGTGGATACCCAGTCCCTGGCCTCGCTCCTGCTGGGCGGCGTGGCCTTCGAGACGCCGGAGGAATCCACCGCCTTGCCGGCCGCCGCGCCCGACACCGCCTTCGAGCTGTTTAGCGACCGGACCCAGGCCATGCGCAATCCCGAGCGCGACGTGCTGGAAATGGTCCTGCTCTTCGACGAATCCCTGCGCGGCCTGGAGCCTGGCGCCCCGGTGGACTTTCGCGGCATCGCCCTCGGCGAGGTGTCCGCCATCCGCGTGGAACTGGACCCGGTCAGCCACAGCATCGTCATGCCGGTCGAGGTGAGCCTTTATCCGGAGCGGCTGCGGCTGCGCTCCCGGGAAAGCCAGCGGCCCAGGTTCGAGGGCGAGGCGCGCAAGCGTTTCCTGGAAGAGCTGGTCGCCAAAGGCCTGCGCGCCCAGATGCGCACAGGCAACCTGCTCACCGGCCAACTTTACATCGCCCTCGACTTCTTCCCCCAGGCGGCCACGGCCAGGATCGACTGGGACAGCGATCCCCCCGAACTGCCCACCACTGTAGGCAGCCTGGGAGAACTTCAGGCGTCCCTCCAGAGAGTCGCCAGCAAGCTGGAAAAGCTGCCGCTGGAACAGATCGGCGCCGACCTGCGCCAGACCCTGCAGACCACCAGTCGCCTGCTGCACCGCCTGGACACCCAGGTGACCCCCGAGGTCGTGGCCACCCTGAGCGAGGCGCGCAAGGCCGTGGACACCGCCCAGGGCATGATGGCCGCCGACGAGCCCCTGCAGCAGGACACCCGCGAGGCCATTCGCGAGCTGGGGCGCACCGCCAAGTCCTTGCGTGCCCTGGCCGACTATCTCGAACGTCATCCCGAAGCGCTGCTCTGGGGCAAGAAGGGGGATGAGCAATGAAGCGCCATGCCCTGGTCCTTGTTGCCAGCCTGGCCCTGGCGGCCCTCGGCGGCTGCGCCAGCGCTCTCGAGGAGCGTTTCTACACCCTCAGCGCCGTGGCCGAACCGGCGACGGCCACGCGGGCCTATACCGTGAGCGTGGGACCGGTCAGCGTGCCCGAGATGGTGGACCGGCCGCAGCTGGTGCTGCGGCTCGCCGCCAACCGGGTGGAGATCCTCGAGCAAGCGCGCTGGGCGACCCCGTTGCCGAGCGGCATCGGCCAGGTCGTCGCCGCCAATCTGGCCCGGCTGCTGGGTGGTACCCGGGTGGCCGCCTATCCGCAGAGCGCCGTGTCCGATCCCGACTACCGGGTGGCAGTGGACGTGCAGCGCTTCGAGTCGGCACCCGGCACCGCGGCCAGCCTCGACGCCCTGTGGACGATCCGCAGTGCCAAGGGCGCGCTGGTCAAGGCCGGCCGCTCGACGATCGACGAGCCGGCCAGGGGCGGCGACACCGAAGCCCTGGTGGCAGCCCATGACCGCGCCCTGGCGGCGCTGAGCCGGGACATCGCCCGCGCCCTGCCGGCGATGGCCTCACCCTGAGCGGGATTGACCGCCATCTGGCTTGTCGACTTCGACCTCGGCAGGCTGGTTGTCCACCCACTGCCAGAACAGGCGGTAGCCCACGGCCAGGATGATCGGTCCGATGAACAGGCCGAGAATGCCGCTGGCCACCATGCCGCCGAGCGCGCCGATCAGCACCACCGGCATGGGCACATCCACGCCGCGGCCGAGCAGCAGCGGCTTGAGCACATTGTCCACCAGGCCGGCGAGGACGCTGTAGACGGCGAAGACGATGGTGGCCAGGCTGGCGCCTTCGCTGGAGAAGACGTAGATGATCACCGGCACGGTGATCAGGCTCGCCGGCACCTGGATGATGCCGAGCACCAGGACCGCCAGCGCCAGCAGACCGGCGCCCGGTACCTCCATGAACACGAAGCCGACACCGACCAGCAGCATCTGGATGAAGGCGATGCCGAGCACCCCCTGGGCCACGGTGCGGATGGTGGCGGTGCACAGCTCGACGAACGGCTCGCTCCTTTCCGGGCCGACGATCCGTGCGGCGATGCGATGGGCGCTGCGATGGCCGAGTTCGCCGAAGGCCATGATGATGCCGGCAATGATCAGGGCAGCGATGAAGAGCAGAAAGCCGGCGCCGATGCCGGCGATCCTGCCCAGCAGGCCGAGCAGGAGTTCCCGGATCTGCGGCCTGAACTTCTGGATCGTGCCCGACAGGTCGGAGGCTATCTGTTGCCAGGCGGTGTACAGCGGCTCGCCGATCAGCGGCCAGTCGGCCACGGACTCGGACGGCGGCGGAATGCGTAGGGAGTCGCTCCTGACGGTTTCCATGACCTGCTGCGCCGAGTCGACGAGCGAGATACCGAGCAGGTAGGTCGGCACCATCAGGATCAGCAGGCCGACCACCACGATGAGGCTGGCCGTCCGGCCCTCGTGGTGGCCCAGGCGGGCACCGAGCCGGCGCTGCAGCGGATAGAGCATGACGGCGAGGATCATCGACCAGAGCATCAGCTCGAGAAAGGGCCGGAAGACCATGTAACAGTAGATCGTCAGCACGGCGACCAGGCCGGCGCGGATCAGCACATCGAGCAGGTTTCTGGAGAGTTGCTGGTCGGAAAAAGATTTTAGCGACATGAAAAGTCCCTTTCGTGGCTGCACGGGGCGTCCTGTCCGGGCGGTCTGGGCGACTCTTCAACACGCGGAAAGTCGGGCCGAATGCTTCCACTGGGGAAACCGGGCGCCGATAGAGCATAGCCCAGGCGCCGGCATCCCCTCTTCCGCGACTCATGCCCTGTCGGGCGGGTCGTGCCTGGCGGGCCGGATCAGTCCGGTCAGCACCGCGGTCATCATCGCCGTGGAGACGCCGAACATGAGGATGCCGTTGGCCGCCTCCAGCGCGCCGAGCAGCCGCCAGCGCTCGGACATGACGATGTCGCCCAGGGTGGCGAAGTTCACCGCCGAGTGGTACAGCGCGCTGGCGAAATCGGCGAACTCGCCGACCAGCACGAACACCCAGGCCCAGGTGGCCATCTGCAGGAAGTTGCCGAACATCGCCAGCAGCATCACCACGGCCAGCAGGACGATCTGCTGCAACGGCCCGAGCAGCCCCCCGCGGCGCCAGTGGAAGCGGACGTACTGGCGCACGCAGATGCCCACGAAGATCGCCTGGAACAGCAGGCAGACCAGCATGACGGCGATTCCGATCAACAGGTTGAGCACCTTTCAGGGGCTGGAGAGCGGCCGGCGCGGGTGCCGCCGGTCGATCAGGCGGACCGCCGCGCAGGCGTACAGGGTGACGGCGACGAACAGCCCCATGCGCACCGCGAAGGCGGTGTAGACGTCCTTGCCGGCCGCGCTGTCCTGCACCGACTGGCCGAGCAGGATGATCAGGGTGACGGCGCCGTTCAGCCAGAAGCCCGGGGTCTGCCGGGTGGCGCTCAGGCGGTAGAGGCGGCGCGCCAGCAGCAGGACGAACAGCAGCGTCCACAGGAAGAACATCCACAGGTGCGGGAACAGGCTCAGCGCCGACCAGAAGCACACCGCCAGCAGGCCGCCCAGCAGGGTCGAGCCGAGCAGCTCGCGCCCGGCATCGCGGGCGCTCGTGCCGCATACCTGCTGGCCGAGACTCACCGATTTCATCACCAGCGGCACATAGCTGCCGGGGTCGATCAGGGCGAGCAGGAAGGCCGGGATCACCACCAGGGTGGCACGCAGGGCGATCCAGGTGACCTGGCGCGGATCGGGCGACGGCTTGGGTGGCGGCTCGGCGAGGCCGGCGGGCTCGGGAAACAGCCAGTGGCCGAGGATCGTGGCGAGGGTGGTCAGCAGCAGGCCCTTGACCAGCGCCTCGATGACCGTCAGGGCGATGGCGAAGTCCGTGGCTCCGGTGGCGGAGACTAGGGTCAGGCCGATGACCAGGAAGGTCGACACCAGACTGTTGCCGCCGCGCAGCGCATAGCCAAAGCTGAGGAACAGGCACAGCGCGACCAGCAGCACGCCGCTAGCCGGGTAGTAGCGCAGCAGCGGGATCAGCAACAGGCCGCCGCCGGTGGTGACCGCCGCCAGCACGGCCAGGGCGAGACCGGCCTTGAGGGACAGAGGCTGGTTGCTCATCGCCAGCAGGAACAGCGTCAGCACGGGCGGCAGGAAGGGAATCGGCAGGGCCAGGCCGAAGCTCGCGGCCAGGCAGGCGGCCGTGCCGAAGGCCAGGCGCAGGGCGCGCCGGGGGCGCGGATCGATACGGCGGACGGGCGCTTCAGTAGGCATAGGACAACCAGCTCATCAGGCGCAGAAAGGCTCGACCGAGCGGATTGAGCGGATTGTTGCGGGTGGGAAAGGCCATCACCTCGGCCTGGCCGCCGATGCGCAGGCTCTTCCGGTCGCGCAGCGCTCCCGGCGCGAACTCGACGATCACCGGGAAACGCTGGGCGGCCCGCAGCCAGTCGCGGTTGTTCTGCACCGTCGGCAGGCTGCCGGGCGGGCTTTGCTGGCCGACGCTGACGCCGAAGCCGATGCTACGCACATACCCGTCGAACACCTCCCCGGGACGGGCGTCAAGCACGATCCGCACCGGCGTGCCGGTTTCGAGATGGCCCAGGTTGTTTTCGGTCATTTCCGCGCTGATCCACAGGTCGTTGATGGCGATTAGGGTCAGCACCGGCGCGCCGGCGCCGGCATACAGCCCGACCTCGGTGCGCAGGTCGGTAATCAGGCCCGCGGAGCTGGCGCGCACGCGGGTGTTGGCCAGGTCGCGCTCGGCCTGCTCCAGGGCCGCGGCGGCACTGCGCAGCCTGGCGTTGTCCTCGCCGCTGCCGCCCTCCTGTTCGCGGGCACGCTGGACTTCCGCCCGGGCCGCGGCAACCTGGCTGGTGGCCTGGGCGAAGCTCGCCCGGGAGATTTCCAGGCGACGCAGGGAAATGGTGCCGGGGTCCTCGCGGTAGAGGCGCTCCAGACGATCGCGATCCTGCCGGGCCTCGAGCGCGTTGGCCTCGGCGGCACGCAGCGAGGCCAGGGCGGAGTCGATGCCGGCGGTGCTGGCGCCGACCTGCCGGCGCATGTTCTCCAGCTCGGCCCGCGCGCGCTCGACGGCGATCCGGTAAGGCTCCGGCTCCAGCTCGAAGAGCAACTGGCCGGCCTCCACAGTCTGGTTGTTGCGCACCGCGACCCATATCACGCGGCCAGCCACCTCGGGAGCCACCGCCACCACATAGGCCTCCACCCGGGCCTGCTGGGTATAAGGCGTGTAGCGGTCGGCGAGCAGGTACCAGAGCAGGCTGAACACGATCAGCACGAAGGTCCAGCGCAGCCCGCGGCGACTGGGATCGGCCGGAACCGCCGGCTCGGCGGGCACAGGTGGGGGCGCCGGCGGGGCAGCAGGGGTCTGCGGTTCTTCAGTCATGGTGGTCTGCCTCCTCGGCAGGGGGACTGACTTCGTCCAGCAGGTCACCCCAGTCGGTGCGCCCTGTCATCTGTTCGCGGGTGCGCGCATCGATCGGCGGGCGCTCGCTGTACCAGCCACCGCCAAGGGCCTTGTACAGGGCGATCAGGCTGTTCACCGCGACGTCACGGGTGACCAGGTAGCTGTCCTGCTGGGTCAGCAGGGCACGTTGCGCTTCGAGCACACGCTGGAAGTCGGAATAGCCCTCGCGATAGCGTGCGCTGGCCAGGGTCAGGGCGCGCTGGGCACTGATCGCCGCCTCGCGCAGGATGCGCTCGCGCTCCAGGGCCTTGATCAGGCCGGTGGCGGCATCGTCGGCCTCGCGCGCGGCCTGGCGCACCCGGTCGCGATAGGCTTCGATCCGTTGCTGCAGGCGGGCGTCCTGGACGCGCACGTTGTTGCGCAGGCGCCCCTGGTCGAAGACGTTCCACACCAGGCTGGGACCACCGATGAGATCGCGCGTATCGGAGCTGCCGTCCAGCGAGGTGGCCGACCAGCCGATCACGCCCAGCAGGCTCAGGGAGGGATAGAGATCGGTTTCGGCCACGCCAACCTGGGCCGACTGTGCGGCCACCTCCAGTTCGGCGGCACGCACGTCCGGACGGCGCAGTAGCAGGTTGGCGGGCACGTCGTCGAGCAGGGCGCGGTCGACCAGGGGAATCAGTCCGGTCTGCACGGCCAGCTCGGGCAAGGCGTCAGGGGGGACGCCGATCAGCACCGAGAGGGCGTTGCGTGTCTGCCGCACCTGGGTCTCGAACTCCGGAACGGTGCTCAGGGTGCCGAGGTACTGGGTCTTGGCCTGCTGCAGGTCGAGTTCGTCGCTGTTGCCGCTCAGAAACAGGCGCTCGGTGATCTCGAGGCTGCGCCTCTGCCGCTTGGCGTTGTCGCGGGCGATCTGCAGGCGGGCCTCGGCGGTGCGCAGGGCGAAATAGGTCTGCGCGACCTGCGCGCGCAGCAGCACAAGCACGTCCTGGTAATTGGCTTGGCTGGCGAAGTAGGCTGCGTCGGCGGACTCGATCGCGCGGCTGTAGCGGCCCCAGAAGTCGAGTTCCCAAGCAATGTCGAAGCCGGCATCGTACTGCCAGAAATGACTGTCCCGTGGATTGCGTCCGCCGTATTGATGACGGTCGAGGTAAAGCGCATCGGCGCTGGCCTGGCGTAGCTGCGGAGAGAGGCCGCTGAGGGCGATGCCGAGCTGTGCCCGTGCCTCCAGGATGCGCAGGCCGGCGATGCGCAGGTCTGGATTGTGTACATCGGCGTGGGCAATCAGCCGATCGAGCAACGGGTCGCCGAACTGCGTCCACCACTGGCGGCTGTCCGGTTGCATGCGCATGGTGCTGGCTTGAGCCAGCATTTCGCTGTTCCAGTGGTCGATCCAGGCTTCCCGGGGCGACTGGAAGTCCGGCCCCAGGCGGATGCAACCACCCAGGGCGTGGGCCGCCAACAGCAGGAAACGGTGGGGCCATACCCTCATGTCGGCATCGGCGAGTGAGGCAAGAGCACCTATTGGCTATCCGGCTTGCCGCTTGCGCTGGCATGCTTTTCTATTCACTGTCCAGATGGCGATCAGGGTGGCCTGGATCAGCACATCGAGCAGGTCTTTAGATAGTTGCTGGTCGGGAGAGGGTTTCAGTGACATAAGACGCTCCCTTGGCGGCACGACACGTCTTGTCCGGGCGGTCTGGGCGACGCTGCAGGGGTCGGGCCGAATACTCCCGCTGAAAGGGCCGGGTGTCGATAGAGCATAGTTCAGGCATTGACATCCCTCCTTTCAGAAGGAGGCACGGAATTCACTGGCAACGGCATAGCTCTCACCGAGCAGGCGCATTATAGGAACGGTGCAACCCATCGCTTTATCGAATCTATCTTTGATCGTATGTGCCAGGCCAAGGGCATCGAGCATCGGCCCACCAAGCCCTCCCTCCCCTGGACCAATGGACAGGCTGGACGCATGAGTTGCACGATCAAAAAGGCGCCCCTCAAAGCGCTCCCCTATCCGGACTTCGTGGCGCTCAAGGCTCATGTGCGGGCTTTTGTCACTCGCTACAACTTTGCCAGGCCCCCGAAGTCGTTGAGGTGGAAAATCCCTTTTGACGCAATCTGTAATGCACGAACTCAAGCTATGCGTTTCGAGCTTGATCCATACCCTCTCATCCCAGGACCAGGCATCTGCGCGACGACCGTGCCGGATCAGGGGCTGATCGAATAGCCTCGGGCGCTCATGCAGTTGGCATAGGCTTGCTCCGTGTTTGCGCTGCTCTGCTCGCTGTTTCGGTCTGCACGCCGGTCATGACGGCGCTCCTGACGCTGCCGGGAAGCGCCGACCGCCGCACCAGCAGCGGCCGCCTGGCGTGCCTGCTCCTGCCGGTACTCCTCCTTAAGCTCATCGTCAGCCCGATCGTAGACATCCTCATGCTGTCGACCGCGTGCCTCGGCGGCCACCGAACCAGCCACAGCCCCGCTCGCCGCGCCACGCACGCGCCCACCTCCCCGGGAGTCATCGCTCTGGCTGGACGAACTGGTCTGGGCGCCGGCCTGTGACTGACAGGCGGCAACGTCCGCTTGGATCTGTTGCGAGCTCTGGCCTTGCAAAGGAATGACAGTGGCCGCCCGGGCATCGAGCAGAGCACCGGCCAGCATCAGTCCCGTGAAGGCGTATGCGGCAAAGAGGCGAGACATGGGAACAGTCCTCCGAGAACCTGAAGCAGTAGGACTATAGTCCAGCGATCCCAACACGAACGACCGCCGGGCGTCTTCCCGGTAGGGCGTGCCGCCTCCGCGGCATGTCGAAACCGCGCCTTCCCGTTGAGTTTTTTGAGCCTGCTCTCGGCATCTATACTCAAAACATCCTGGACGAACGTGCCAGAGCTGCGCTGAAGTGGAGGGGCTGGCGAGACTGCAAAGGCCCGTATGCACTTTGTCGTGTCAGGAGGGAGAGAGCCGCCCCTCGGAGGCGGCGGAGTAACAAATCCCATGAGCAGCATGAAGGGCTTGATCGAAACATGCGCAGCGGCGGGTCGTCACCGCTGTTGCGTCTGTCGTTTCAGGCGCTTGCGATGTTGAGCTGGCGCTCCCTGGGCGTCGCCTTGCTGATGGCGATGCTGGCAGGGTGCGCTTCTCGGGAGCATACCCCCAGGCAGCCGCCGATCGTGGTTTCGGAAAGTACCTGGCGGAAGGTCGATAGCGACATCGTCGCCGCCTCGAAGGAGGCGACAAGGCAGACCACAAATTACGCGCGCGACGTCATGCGGGAATGGATGGGCCTCGTCTACAAGCGCACCGATACGGATTTCATCCCCTGGTTTTCCGGCTACTGGCCCCAGCAATGGCTGACCATGAAGGTGGCGTGGTACAGGCTGAACGCAGGAGAGGAGAAAGATCCGGCCGTGGATCGCCTGGCCATCTATCTGCAGGAGCAATACCACGATCGCGTGCTGGAGCCCGTCGCCCGGGAGATCGATCCCGACCGGATCATGGAAAAGGCGATGAAGTTCTACGTCTGGCTCCTCGGCGAGCTGCTCCGGAAAATCCCGCAGCGCTACGGCGTACCCCTCGATCAATTCGAGCGCCGGCTCAAGGGCATTCCGGCGATCGCACTGGGGCCGCCCCCCACTCATGTCGCTTCGGTCCATCAGATCATCCACAGCGAGCCGATCGACAAGCTGCCAGCTTATGGGGTCCTGGTCGCGCGAATCCGCACGACTTCCGGCAGCGCGAGAACCTGGAGATCGGACGCGGACATATCCCCGGTCGTGCGGCGGACCAGCAAGCGACTGATGACCGAACTCGCCACCAGCAGTGCCTCGAGCGTTATCTCGATGGCGGTCGGCCGGGCGGTGGGCTCGGTGATTTCCCTGGGCGTGGCGGGTATCAGCGCCATGATGCGCGAGGACGAGCGCCCGGAAATGGAGGCGCTGCTTCGGAAGAGCCTGAACGCCGCCTTCAAGGAAAAATGGTCCGATCTGATGTGGAGCCCCGACACCGGGGTGTTGGCGGGGGTCTATTACCTGTCCGGACAGATCGAGGGAAATCTCGCCAGGAAGCGGATGCTGTCGGTCCAGTTCGAGCCGGTGCCGCGAAGAGTTCCCATGCCGGGCCGGGTAGACCCTTCCGAGGCTGGCACCCATTCCGACTTCAGGCTTCAGAAAGCGCTCCATCGGGGCGTTGTCCCAGCAGTTGCCGCGCCGGCTCATGCTCTGCCGGATGCGATAGCCCCACAGTGCCTGCCGGAACATCCGGCTGGTGTAATGGCGGCCCTATCCGAGTGGAACAGCCCCCCCTGAGGGCGTCCTCTGGACTCGAGGGCCATGCTCGGGGTCCGGCAGGCCAATCGCGACTCAGGACTGTCGGAGATCACCCAACCCATGATCCGGCGGACATACAGGTCCAGCACGGCAGCCAGGTAGATCCAGTGCTTTCCCGCCCAGATATACGTCACATCCCCGCACCACACCCGATTCGGCGCGTTGACGGCAAAGCCCTGATCCAGCAGGTCTGGCGCGCTCCGGGCTTCATCGCCATCGCGGCTGTAGCGGTGCGTGCGGCGCTTCTGACAGCTCGCTGTCTGGCGGTAGGGTACCGCCCTATCGAGGTGCCCAGGATCATTAGGCCACTACAGAGGCGACCTCCTGCCAGGCGGCGTACAGCGGATCGGCGATCGGCGATCAGCGGCCAGTCGGCCAGTCGGCCAGTCGGCCAGTCGGCCACTGACGGCGGCGGAATGCGCAGAGTGCCGTTCCCGACGGTTTCCATGACCTGTTGCGCCGAGTCGATCAGCGAGGTGCCCAGCAGGTAGGTCGGCATGATGAGGATCAGGATAGCGACCATCACGATGAGGCTGGCCGTCTGGCCTTCGCAATGGCCCAGACGATTGGCGATCCGCCGCTGCAGCGGATAGAGCATGACGGCGAGGATCAGCGCCCAGAGCATCAGCTCGAGAAAGGGCCGGAAGACCCGATAGCAATAGACGGCCAGGACGCCGATCAGGGCGGCCTGTATCAGCACGTCCAGCAGGGTTTTCGGCAGTTGCTGGCGGAAAGAGCGTTTCGGCGGCATCGAAGAGTCCCTTTCTGGCGGCGCGGCGCTTCCTGTCCGGGCGGTCTGGGCGACTCTCCAAAAGTCGGGCCGAATGCTCCCGCCGGGGCTTGCGGAGGCTGATAGAGCATAGTTCAGGGCGGTGCTTGCGCCGTGCGCCTGCCAGGGGGCGCCGGCGATTGCCAATCCCGGCGATTCCTGAGAAAAAGCCGCCCACCCGGGCGGCCCCTGACGGGCCGCCGACTGAACGAGAGCGAGCGATGAGCAGCGAACTGCAGATCGAGGACATCCAGCCGGGCGACGGCAAGGCAGTGGTCAAGGGCGCCCTGATCACCACCCAGTACAACGGCTTTCTGGAGGACGGCACCAGGTTCGATTCCTCCTACGACCGCGGCAAGCCCTTCCAGTGCGTGATCGGCACCGGCCGGGTGATCAAGGGCTGGGACCAGGGGCTGATGGACATGAAGGTCGGCGGCAAGCGCAGGCTCTTCGTGCCGGCCCATCTCGCCTACGGCGAGCGGCAGATCGGCGCGCACATCAAGCCGAATTCGAACCTGATCTTCGAGATCGAGCTGCTGGAAGTGCTGACGCGGGACGATTGAACAATCCCCGGCACTTTCGGAGAAAGGAAAGCGGGTATTCCGGGTCCTCCACTTGCAATGCAAGACCCGACTTCGCGGAACTTTCCCGTCATTTATCTTTGCTCTTTCGCCGCGTCAAGGGCGATGCCCATCAAATCAAAAACCATGCGTCTTTCCGCAATCGCAAAGTTGTGCGAAAAGTGGCCGGAAGGCAGGCGGGCCGCTGTCCGGCGGAACTTCAGCCTGCCTGTGGCGGCAACTTCAAGACATACGATTTCCGCTGTTCGTTCATTCGTCACCGCCAATCCGACAGCCTGTCGGATCGACTGCAAAGTTACCTGAACCAACAAAGTCGGGGCGAACTCTAGTTCCCAGGAGGGCGTGAAACGCTCGGCCGAGCGAAGGATGGGAGACGATGCCTGCAGACGAACCCAAGAGACTGGAAAGCGAGACGATTCCGGTGATGGCCGAGGAGGCTGTCCTGCACAAGCGCCAGGTCGAGTCCGGCCGCGTGCGGATCAGCAAGTCGGTGGAAACCGAGGACTGTCTCCTGGAGGAGTCCTTGCGCCACGACGAGGTACGGGTCGAGCGGGTTCCCTGCGGGACGGAAGTCGATCCGGCCCATCCGCCGCAGGTTCGCCAGGAAGGCGACGTCACCGTCATTCCCGTGCTCGAGGAAGTGCTGGTCGTGGAGAAACGGCTGGTACTCAAGGAAGAGCTGCGTGTCCGGCGAGTCGTGCACGAGGAGCCTCACAGCGTGCCCGTCACGCTGCGGCGCGAGCAGGTGACGGTCGAGCGCACCTCCGCGGAAGTCCCGCCCTCCCAAACCCGGTAGACACCTACCGCAACACCGCTATCGCATTGCAGCCCAGGCTGCCGAACTTATAGAGGTGGACCATGCAACACATTCTGATTGGTGCATTCGACCATTACGACGAAGCCGAACAGGTCAAGCGCGAGTTGATGGGCAGGGGCGTGTCGCAGACCGATATCCAGCTGGCTGCCTCGAACGACGTCAGCATCAGCGAGGACACGGCGCTGCGCACCGACACCACCTACGACACGCGCCGCGAGGACCAGTCCCTGGGCGACAGGATCAGCGAGTTCTTCCACTCGATCTTCAGCGACGAGGACGCCACCAGCCGGCGCTATGCCGAGGCGGTACGCCACGGCTCCACCGTGGTGACCGTCACCGTCAACGACGACGACCAGGTTCCCGTCGTCGAGGAGATCATGGAGCGCAACGGCGCCATCGACATCGACGAGCGCAGCGCCGGCTGGGGCCTGCAGCATACGGAACAGGTCGGCTCGGCCGAAACCGCCACGACCACCAGCGGGACGGCCGAGCGCACGGCCATTCCGATCATGGAGGAGCAGCTCAAGGTCGGCAAGCGGGAGAACGCCCTGGGGCGCGTCCGCATCGTGTCGCGGATGAGCGAGCGCCCGGTCGAGGAGACGGTGAGCCTGACCGAGCAGCACGCCGTGGTCGAGCGCCGCCCGGTCGATCGCCCGGCCTCGCAGGAAGAGCTGTCCACCTTCCACGAGGGCACCGTCGAGATCCAGGAAACCTCCGAAGAACCCGTGGTCTCCAAGACCGCCCGGGTGGTCGAGGAGGTCATGGTCGGCAAGGAAACCACCCAGCGCGAGGAAACCGTGCACGACACGGTGCGGCGTACCGACGTGGACATCGAGAGGGACAGCGACATCCGCAAAACCCGGCCGACCGCCGGCGACCGGCCGATCAATCCCGACACGCCCTTCCGCGACCGGCCCTGAAGCCTGCTCGCCATCGCCCCTCTCTCATCTGTGGGAGAGGGCTCCTTTCTTCGCAGTCCGCAGGCGCCTGGTTGCCCCTCAGGCCGTGGGCGCGCCGCCTTCCGGCCCGATCGGGGCCCGCTCGCCGAAACGCCGCCAGGTCTCGCGGGGCCCCTTGATGCGCACCAGCCGTCCCTCCTGCAGGCGCCAGACCTGGTCGGCGACGTTGATCAGCGCCGGCCGGTGCGAGACAGCGATGACGGTGATCTCCGGGGTCAGCTGCTTCATGGTCCGGCAGATCGCCTCTTCCGCCTCCGGGTCGAGGGCGCTGGTCGCCTCGTCCAGGATCAGCAGCCGGGGCCGGTGGACCAGCGCCCGAGCGATGACGATGCGCTGGCGCTGGCGCTGGCGCTGGCCGCCGGACAGCTTGCCGCCCCGCTCGCCCACGATCGTCTGCAGGCCGTGGGAAGTCCTTTCCACGAATTCCCAGGCGCCGGCCTGCCTGAGCGCTCGCTCCGCATCCGCGGCGGTCAGCGCCGGATCGCCGAGGGTCACGTTGGCCAGGATGCTGTCGTGGAGCAGCAGGGTTTCCTGAGGCACGTAGCCGATCAGCCGCCGCCAGCGCCTGCGGTCCAGCGCCTCCAGGGGGACGCCGTCGACCCGTATGCGCCCGGACTGCGGGGTCAGCAGCACGCAGAGCAGGTCGAGGAGCGTGGTCTTGCCCGCTCCCGAGGGGCCCACCAGGCTGGTGAAGGTGCCCACCGGGATCGTCAGGTCGACGGCATCGAGGATCGGCCGCTCGCCATAGCCGAAGGACACGCGCTCGAAGACGATCTCGTCCTGTAGGCTGGGAACCCGCTTGCCGCCGCCGGGCTCGGCATCGGCCAGGGCGGTATCGATCGCCTCCTTCAGCGCCCAGTAGGCGCTCTCCTGGGCGGCCGTTGCAGGCGCACGAAGCGGGATGAAGGCCTGCTTCTGCGATCTGCCGAAGGCCTGATCCGTCCGCGCCGACCTCGTCCGCGACTCATGCCTCGTCGGGCGTCCTGGAGCTTGTCGTCGCGGTCCCTCCACCAGTTGCCGAAGAGGCTGCCGCCTTTCTTTTGCCGTGCCCCCTCCAGGATCTCGGCACTCCTGCCGACCTCTTCCTGGGCGGATAGCATGCCGCCGACCAAGTCCTTGATATCGGCTGAGCGGATGATCCGCTCCGAAACCTCCACGGAGGAGAAGGCTTGCACGATCTGCAGTTCCTGCCCGCTCCGCTTGTCCACGCCGTGCTCCACAGCAATCGCCTCGGGGAAAGCCCGATGGTTACGGATATTGTCCAGAAAACCGCTGGCGCCTCTACCCGGCCCGTTGGCAAATTCGTCATGTCGCGCGGTCAGCTGGAAATCACCCATTGCCATCCTGTGTCCGGCCTCGACAATGCCTGCACGGCCTCGTGCAGGTCGCCGGCCCGGAGCTGCCCCAGTTCGGCACGTAGCCGCTGAAGCCAGTCGTCCGGCTGGCCGCCGAGCCAGGCCGTGCCGGCACGCTGCAGACGTGCCGGGCGGCTGCCTTCGTCGAGGGCGTCCAGCGCCGCCCGGCGGGCCGACTCCAGGCGCGTGGCGTCCAGACCGGCGAGGGTTCGCCTCTGCTCGGCAAGAAAGCCCCGGATCGCCTGCTGCAGGCACGCGGCCGAAGCATGTGGCGATTGCACGCCGAACTGCAGCTCGGCGCCCTCCTCGGCGGAGACGAAGCGGCTGAACAACGCATAGCCGAGCCCCTGCTCGACGCGCAAGGCGTGATGGAAGGCGCTCTGCTGGAGGATCGCCAGCAGGCGCCAGGCCGCCTCCAGCCGGGGATCGCCGGGCGGCGCCAGCAGGCGCAAAAGGACCGCCTGTTCGGTTCCCGCGATTCCCAGGTGCAGCTCCCGCTCGCCGCCTGCGGCCTGCCGCTGCGGCGCCGCCGCCGCGGGGCAGCCCAACCCCTGCAGCAGCGGCAGCACGGCGGACGGCACCTCGCCCAGGCGCCAGCCCCGCAGGCTGGCGCCCGCCAGGTAGTCGGCAACCAGTGCTGCCAGGCCGGTGGCGTCCAGCGCCGCCAGCCGACCGGCGAGCACGGCTTCGTCGGCGGGCAGCTCGCGCGTCTGGACAGCCGGATACGCCAGCAGGCGGCGCAGGAGGATCTGCTGGGCCTGTTCGTCGCACCGCTGCCGCCAGGCCTCGCGCCAGCGTGTCACACCACCCTCGCGCAGGACCGCCAGGAGGCGCGCCAGCATCAGCGGCAGAGCCGCCGGCGGTCCACTCAGGCACAGCTTCAGGCATCCCACGCGGCTCGACACCTGGCAGTCGAAGCCGAACGGCCGCGCCACGCCGATCAATGCCGCCCACCGATCGGCCAGCGCCAGCTCCGCCAGTTCGGCCGCCAGCTGCGCGTCCATCCCCGGCTCTGCCGCCTTCCAGGCGAGCAGCAGTGCGGCATGACCGGGACGCAGCAAGTCCGCGCCACCGCTGCGCCAGCCCGTCGGCCAGTCTCCCTCATCAGCCTGAAGCGGTGGTGCCTGGAAAGGATTGATCGGCGCTGCCTGCCAGGCGCTATACACCGGCGGCAGTTCGGCCAGCGGCATCACGACCCGGCGCACCGGAAAGCGCGGGGTGAGCTCGCCCTGCGGCAGGGAGGCGCGGCTGCACTGCAGGAGCAGCGGCGGCTGCGCCAGAGGTTTCAGCCACTCGCCCAGCACGGTGCTGGCCGGTGGCGCTGGCCACAGCGTCGGGACGGCGCCGCCCTGGCGCTGCCAGCGCGCCAGCCAGAGCGCGGCGCGCTCCATCGGTGCCCGCTCGTACTCGTCCCAGGCCTGGGTGATGCGCAGGCCCCTGGCCAGGGCCGGATCGCAAACCCGTTCCGGCGTGTCTCGCAGCCAGGCCAGCCAGTCACGGCAGAAGGCAGCGATCTCATCCTCGCGACCGCAACCGTCCGCCAGCAGTTCCAGATGCAGGGCCAGCAGCGCCTGCCCGGCCGCAGCCGGATGCAACTCCAGACGGGCCTGCTGCGCCAGGCCGCGGGCGCGCAGCACGCCGAGCAGGCTGCCGGCGTCGCTGCGCAGCAAGACCTGGCGCAGCAGCTCCAGGGCTGGCTCATCGCGCCCAGCGACATGCTCCAGCGACCACCACAGGCTCATGCGCCGGCGTGTCGGCTGCTCCAGCTCCAGGCGCAGACGGCCCTGCCCTGCCGGCCAGGGTGCCGGCCAGGCGGGCGCCGGCAGCCGCGCGCCGCCCGGCAGCGAGCCGGCGACGGCGCGGACCTGCGCCTCCAGCTCCGCCAGGGACTGCGGCCCGCAGAGCAGCAGGCGCAGGTTTTCCCCCCGGTAATGACGGGCATGCCAGGCGTGCAGGTCGGCGAGAAAGCCGGACGCCTGCGGATCGAGGGTATCGCGTGCGCCGGCATGGAAGCGGGCCAGCGGATGGGCCGGGTCGAGCAGCCCCACCACCGCGCCGAACAGCTGGCTGTCGCCGTCCTGGCAGCGCGCCAGGTACTCGGCATGCAGCACCTCGCGCTCGGCGAGCAACCGCTCGGGCAGCAGCAGCGGCCGCGCCAGCAGGGCGCACAGCCGCTCGTGGGCCGGGACCAGCTCGCGCGCCGGCATCTCCAGGTAGTACTGGGTATAGAGGCCGAGAGTGCAAGCGTTGTAGCGGCCGCCCTGGCCGTGCACATACTTGGCGAAGGCGTCCGCCTCGGCAAAGCCGGCGCTGCCGAGGAACAGGCAATGCTCGAGAAAATGCGCCAGCCCCGGCCACGCCGGCGGCTCGTGCAGGCTGCCGGCATCCACCCCGGCGGCCAGGGCCACGCGGCTGGCCTGCGGGTCGTGCAGCAGGGTCGCCTGCACGCCGTTGTCCAGGCGCAGGCTGCGTTGGCGCAGCGGCGGCAATTCCCGCATGGCCTGACTCCTCAGTCCAGCAGGCGAAGATAGAAGCGCCATTCGCGCTCCAGCGCATCGGCCAGATGGGCGGCCTGGCGAAAGCCGTGGCGCTCGTCGGGATAAAGGTGGTACTCGACCGGCACCCCGTGCGCGCGCAGGGCGGCGACCATGGCTTCGGTCTGCTGCGGCACCACCACCGCATCCAGGCCGCCCTGGAAGAAGATCACCGGCGCCTCGATGCGCCCGGCGTGCAGCAGCGGCGTGCGCTGCCGGTAGCGTTCGGCGTCGCGCTCGGGATCGCCGATCAGCCAGTCGAGGTAGTCGCCCTCGAACTTGTGGGTGACCCGGCGCAGGCTCAGAGGGTCGCTGACCCCGTACAGGCTGGCGCCGCCGCGGAACAGGTCGTGGAAGGCCAGGGCGCGCAGCGCCGTGTAGCCGCCGGCGCTGGCGCCACGGATGAAGGCACGCGCCGGGTCGATCAGTCCGGCATCGCCCAAGTGGCGGACCAGGGCGCAGGCATCGTCCACCTCGATGCGGCCCCACTCACCCTGGAGACGCAGGCGGAAGACACGACCGAAGCCGCTGGAGCCACGGTAGTTGAGGTCGGCCACGGCGAAGCCGCGCTGGGTCCAGAACTGGATGCGCGGATCGAACACGGGGTAGCAGGCCGAGGTCGGCCCGCCGTGGAGGAACACCACCAGTGGCGGCCTCTCGTCCGCGGGCGCCGAGCAGGCGGCATTGCGTGGCGGATAGAAGAAGGCTTGGGCGGATTCGCCATCGCCACTGGCGAAGCGGATCGCCTGCGGCCGCGACAGTTCGGCCTCGGCCAGCGGCTCGTCGCCACCGACGAGGATGCGCACCGTCCCGCTGGCCCGCTCGATGGCCAGTACTGCCTGCAGCCGCGCCGGGGAGCCGGCGATGCAGTAGAAGTGCCGGTCGTCGGCAGCCAGCTGGCGAAAGCGACTGAATTCCGGCGCCAGATGCCGTTCACGGCCCGAGGCATCGCGCTCGATCAGCAAGCCCCAGCCTTCCTCCTGACGGGCGAGCAGCAGGCCGCCGCCCGCCAGCGGCAAATAACTGACCATGCCCAGCAGCCAAGGCGCCGGGGCATGGTCGGCGGCGGCCAGGAGGCGTGGTTCGCTCCAGTCCACGCCGCTGGTGGACAAGGCTGCGCCGTTGTCCACCCTACGTCCGGCGTTCTCGTCCACCCGGTCGACAGCCTGCAACCGACCGCCCTGCTCCACCCAGGGCTGCCACCAGCCGGCGCGGTCACTCAGGCAGTACAGGCGACCGTCAGCAGCGAAGCAGGGCTGCTGCAGCGACTCGTCGCTGCTGACGCCGGCCACTGTCACTGGTTTGCCGACCGGGCCATCCGTTTCCACGGCAGCCAGGCACAGGCGGGTGGCGGTCCACGACAGTTCGGGACGACCCCACTCGATCCAGGCCAGGCGGCAGCTGTCATCGCTCAGGCGCGGCGCGCTATAGAAGTCGGCGCCCTCGGCCAGTACCCGCCGCGTGCCGTCATGCAGTGATAGGGCGACCAACCGATGCACCACCGCCTCCGTCTCGTGGCTTTCCTCGACCGCCAGCACGGCACTCCAGCCCCGCGCGTAGTGCAGGTCGCCGTAGCGGCAATGGGAACGCACGGTCAGCGCCTCGGGGGCGGTGGCGTCGGCGATGCTCATGCGGTAGACCTGCTGGTCAGCCTCGTCGACCCAGGCCACGCCGTCCTCGATGACGCAGAAGGCACCGCCGCCGTATTCGTAGACCCGGCTGCGCACCGACAGGCCCGGCGGGGTCAGGCACTGCGCGACGCCGTCCCGCCATAGCCACAGACTACAGCCGCCCTCCTCGGGGCGGTATTCCAGCCAGAGCAGTCCACCGAGGCCGACCTGCAGCTCGGCGAAGTCGCGGCTGGCCGCGGCGGCGTCGCTGGCCGCCCAGCGACTGGGCCAGTCGCCACAGGGTGTCGGCAGCGCCACGGGGCGTAGGGTGGATAACGGCGCAGCCTTATCCACCACGGTCCCCACGGTGGAAAACGCTGACGCGGTTTTCCACCCTACCCGATACCCCGGCACTGCTCATCTGCCTCGCCCCTCAGCCCTTGCAGATGATCTGCGAGGCGCGGACGTTGCGGCGAACCAGCTCGTCGAGGCCGAGCGGCGCCTCTTCCGCCTGACGGCGGGCGTCGAGGATCAGGCCGTGGTGCGCCGATTTGCCGCACACCGGGTCGGTCGCCTCGGCGTCGCCGGTGAGCAGGAAGGCCTGGCAGCGGCAACCGCCGAAGTCGCGCTCCTTCTCGTCGCAGGTGCGGCACGGCGCGGGCAGCCAGTCGTCGCCGCGGAAACGGTTGAAGCCGAAGGAGTCGAACCAGATGTGCCGGAGGCTGTGCTCGCGCACGTTGGGGAACGGCACCGGCAACATCTTCGCGCTGTGGCATGGCAGGGCCGTGCCGTCCGGGGTGATGTCGAGGAACAGGCTGCCCCAGCCGCCCATGCAGGCCTTGGGCCGCTCCTCGTAGTAGTCCGGGGTGACGAAGATCAGCTTGCACGGATGCTTCTGCGCGGCGAGCTTTTTTCGCCACTGGTTGGTGATGCGCTCGGCGCGCTCCAGCTGGGCGCGGGTCGGCAGCAGGCCGGCGCGGTTCAGCTCGGCCCAGCCGTAGAACTGGCAGGTGGCCAGCTCGACGAAGTCGGCCTCCAGCGCCAGGCACAGCTCGATGATCCGCTCGATCTGGTCGATGTTGTGCCGGTGGGTGACGAAGTTGAGCACCATCGGGTAGCCGTGGGCCTTGACCGCGCGGGCCATGGCCAGCTTCTGGGCGAAAGCCTTGCTTGATCCGGCCAGCAGGTTGTTCATCTCTTCGTCGGCGGCCTGGAAGCTGACCTGGATATGGTCGAGGCCGGCCTCGGCGAACTCGCCGATGCGCGCCTCGGTCAGGCCGATGCCGGAAGTGATCAGGTTGGTGTAGTAGCCCAGCGCGCGGGCGGCGCGGATCAGCTCGGTCAGGTCCTGGCGCACCAGCGGCTCGCCGCCGGAGAAGCCGAGCTGCGCGGCGCCCAGCTCGCGGGCCTGGCGGAACACCTCGATCCACTCGGCGGTGGACAACTCCTCGCCCTGCCGGGCGAAGTCCAGCGGGTTGGAGCAGTACGGGCACTGCAGCGGGCAGCGGTAAGTCAGCTCGGCCAGCAGCCACAGCGGCGGGCCGGGCGTGTAGCCGGGCTTAGCGAAGCTCGATCCAGAATCGCTCACGCGCCACCTCCAGGAATTCCAGGATGTCCGCCTCGATGCCCTCGGCATCCGGGAAGCGCTCGCGCAGGGCGGCGACGATGGCGGCGATGCTGCGCACCCCGTCGACCTCGGCGAGAATCGCCCCGGCGCTGCCGTTGAGCTTGATCATCCCCTCGGGATAGAGCAGCACATGGCAGTCCTGCGCCTGCTCCCACTGGAAGCGGAAGCCGCGGCGCAGCACCGGCACCTTTTGCCGGATGTCTTCGCTCATGGGCGAGCCTCTATCGTAGGGTGGGAAACGCGCGCAGCGCTTTCCCACCAGGATCCGTGACGGTGGAAAAGACTCGCGGTCGTTTTCCACCCTACCGAAATCGCGCGCCTCGCAATCACAGCGCGATCCCCTTGTGCCAGACCCGCTCGCTCGTCACCGTGTGGTACGGCGGGCGGTTCAGCTCGTAGGCCATGCTCATGGCGTCGAGCATGCTCCACAGCACGTCGAGCTTGAACTGCAGGATCTCCAGCATGCGCTCCTGGGCCGCGCGGGTGGTGTAGTGCGCAAGGGTGATGCGCAGGCCGTGCTCGACGTCGCGGCGCGCCTCGCTCAGGCGCTTGCGGAAGTAATCGTAGCCGCCGGCCTCGATCCACGGGTAGTGCTGCGGCCAGGTGTCCAGACGCGACTGGTGGATGGTCGGGGCGAACAGCTCGGTCAGCGAGCTGCTGGCGGCCTCCTGCCAGCTGGCGCGACGGGCGAAGTTGACGTAAGCGTCCACCGCGAAGCGCACCCCGGGCAGCACCAGCTCCTGGGACAGCAGCTGCTCGCGCTTGAGCCCGACCGCCTCGCCCAGACGCAGCCAGGCCTCGATGCCGCCCTCCTCGCCCGACGTAGCGACGCCCGGCACGCCGTCGTGGTCGATGATCCGCTGGATCCACTCGCGGCGGATTTCGCGGTCCGGGCAGTTGGCCAGGATCGCCGCATCCTTGAGCGGGATGTTCAACTGATAGTAGAAGCGGTTGGCCACCCAGCCCTGGATCTGCGCGCGGGTCGAACGGCCCTCGTACATGGCGACGTGGAAGGGGTGGTGGATGTGGTAGTAGGCGCCCTTGGCGCGCAGCGCCTGCTCGAATTCGGCAGGGCTCATGGCTGGCTCGGTCATCGTGACTCCTCGGCGGCCGCGATCGGCACGGCGCGTTGTTGTTCTGGTGGTGCCTGGCACCTTGCGTAGGGTGGGTTAGGCCAGAGGCCGTAACCCACCAACCGGCTGCAAGGCCGGCAATCGCGACGCCTGACGGCATCGTTGGTGGGTTACGCCGCTACGCGGCTAACCCACCCTACGATCCGCCTTACAGCTCGATGCTCATGCCGTCCCGGGCGACCTCGACGCCGCACGCGGTCAGCTCGGCGCGCTCGGGCGAGTCCTCGTCGAGGATCGGGTTGGTGTTGTTGATGTGGATGAGCACCTTGCGCCCGCCCAGGCCGTCGAGCACTGCGAGCATGCCGCCCGCGCCGCTCTGCGGCAGATGACCCATCGCGCGGCCGAGCTTGTCGCTGATGCCGGCCTGCACCAGCTCGTCGTCGCGCCACAGGGTGCCGTCGACCAGCAGGCAGTCGGCGCGGCCCATCCACTCCCGAAGCGCCTCGTCCACCTGGCTGAGGCCGGGGGCGTAGAACAGCACGCCGCCCGTGCGGCTGTCCTCGACCAGCAGGCCGAGGTTGTCGCCCGGGTGCGGATCGTTGCGATGCGGCGAGTACGGCGGCGCCGCACTGCGCAGGGGAATCGGGGTGAAGCGCAGGGCCGGGCAGGCGTCGATGACGAACGGCCGATCCAGGGCGATGGGCTTCCAGTGCAGGCCGCCGTTCCAGTGGCCGAGCATGTTGAACAGCGGAAAGCCCGTGGTCAGGTCCTGATGGACCATCTCCGTGCACCAGACTTCGTGCGGACAGCCCTCGCGCAAGGTGAGCAGGCCGGTGGTGTGGTCGATCTGGCTGTCCAGCAGGATCAGCGCACGGATCGCCGTGTCGCGCACCGCGCGGGCCGGCTGCAGGGCCGGGAAGGCCTCGATCTGCGCGCGGATGTCCGGCGAGGCGTTGCAGAGAATCCAGCTCTCCCCGTCGTCGGACAGGGCGATGGACGACTGGCTGCGCGGCGTGGCGCGCAGGGTGCCTTCGCGCAGGCCGCGGCAGTTGCGGCAGTTGCAGTTCCACTGGGGAAAACCGCCGCCGGCAGCCGAGCCGAGAATACGAATGTGCATGGCAGTCCCGTAGGGGAGAAGCCCCGGCACGCCGGGGCTGGTCAATCAACGGTTGGCGAAGTACAGGGTCACTTCGAAACCGATACGCAGGTCAGTGAAGGCGGGTTTGGTCCACATGAAAGACTCCTTGCAATTGCGTGGTGGGGGGTCAGGTTCATCCCGTTCCGACTATTTCGACGGGACATGCAGCGATCCGTTCGGAAGGGCCGGCAAGGAACGCCTGGCGTCCGACAGGCGAACGAGCGGCCTTGGCAGCCACGGCCTTCTTTCCATTAAAGAAGAAAAGGCCCCGGGCGGCCGGAGCCGCCCTCAGCTGCGCCTTTTCCCCGGCATCTCGATGCCGTGCTGGTTCACCCGGCGGTACAGGGTGGCGCGGGAGATGCCGAGGGATTCGGCCGCCGGCCCCGGTTTCCAGCGATGGCGGACCAGCGCATCGAGCAGCGCCTGGCGCTCCGGGTCGTCGGCCAGCCCGCCGGCATCCTCGCCGGTGACCAGGCGTTCGCCGCGCAGTTCGGCCGGCAGGTCGCCCGGCTGGATCACCCCGCCGGCGCACACCGCGCAGGCGTAGCGCAGGGCGTGGCGGAGCTGGCGCACGTTGCCCGGCCAGCGGTAGCCGAGCAGGCACTCCAGCCCCGCAGCGCTCAGGCCGACGGGCTCGCCGCAGGAGGCCGCCTCCTCCTCCAGCACGCGGTTGATCAGCGCCAGGCGGTCGCTGCGCTCGCGCAGCGGCGGCAACTCGAAGCGCGCGCCGCCGATGCGAAAGTACAGGTCCTCGCGGAAGCTGCCTTCGGCGACCATCGCCGCCAGGTCGCGGTGGGTGGCGCAGATCACCTGGATGTCCACCGCCTGGCGCCGCGCGGCGCCCAAGGGCGCCACCTCGCCTTCGGCGAGCACCCGCAGCAGGCGGGTCTGCAGGGTCAGCGGCATGTCGCCGATCTCGTCGAGGAACAGGGTGCCGCCGTCGGCCTGCTGCAAAAGGCCGCGCATGCCCTTGCTGGAGGCACCGGTGAAGGCGCCGGCGGCATAGCCGAACAGCTCGCTCTCGATCAGGCTTTCCGGAATCGCCGCGCAGTTCAGGGCGACGAAGGGTTTGCCGCGGCGGGCGCTGGCCTCGTGCACCTGGCGGGCGAAGACCTCCTTGCCGGCACCGGTCTCGCCCTGGATCAGCAGCGGCAGGTTGCGGTCCTTGACCCGCACCGCCAGGCGCAGGTTCTCGGCGATGCGCGGATCGAGCTCGACGCCGCGCGCCGCGACCCGCGGCACCGGCCGGCTCTGGCGAGGCGGTGCGCTCAGCCGGACGTACAGGGCCGGCGCGCCGCCGCGCCCGAGCAGCGGCTGGGCAACCCCGTCCCCTGCGGCACGCAGGGCGTCCGGGTCGAACACCTCGGCGATGTGGGTCGGCACCTCGCCGAAGCGCTGGCGCAGGTAGCGGCGCGCCGCCGGGTTGAGCGCCAGCAGGCGGCCGTCGGCGTCCCAGGCGAACAGGTAGTCGGGCTGGCTGTCGACGTAGCCCGGCGCGGCGTGGGCGCGCAGTATCCAGTGTCCGCCGGCGCTGTGCATGAAGAAGGCGTTCTCGATCTGCCGGGCGCTCTGCGCCACCAGCTGGCGGACCAGGGTCTGGCTGCGGCGGTCGTCGGGCGACTGTACCGCCGAGACGTCGAGCACCCCGAGCAGCTCGCCCTGCGGGTCGAAGACCGGCGCCGCCGAACAGGTCAGGCCGATGAAGGCGGCGCGGAAGTGGTCGCGCTTGTGCACCGTCAGCGGCATCCGGCTGGCCAGCACGGTGGCCACCCCGCAGGTGCCCTCCTCGCCCTCCGACCACCAGGTGCCGAGGTCGAGGCCGGCCTTGCGGCAGTCGTTGCGGATGGTCGAATCGACCCGGTAGTCGATGGTCCGCCCCTGGGCGTCGGCGAGCATCACGCAGTAGTCGGCGTCGCGCACCTGGCCGTGCAGGCGGCCGACTTCTTCGCTGGCGATGCGCAGGAACAGCTCGGCGCGCTCGCGGCACTCCTTGAGCAGGGTCTGGTCGAGGATGCGCGGCCCCTGCAGGGAGCCGGGATCGAGCCGGTGCTGCTCCGAGCGGCGCCAGGAATCGAGGATCGGCGCGGGAACCGGCGCCTGGGGCAAGCGGGCGGCGTTCTTCAACACGCGGCTGACACAGTCCACGTGGGCTTTCGAGTGTGCGGAAAGCATGCTGTCTCCGTTTCTCGTCGTCTTGTTGTTGTCTCCCCATTAAGCACCCTTCCCCCAGCAGCGACAAGCGCCGGAGCGGAGAAGCCCGACGCTGAGACGGAGCGTCTCGGCATCTCAGCGCAACGGCCGTCGAGCTGAAACCCGGCGTCTCGCCCGTGCCTCCGCCAAGCCCGCCAGCCTGCCGAGAAAGCCGCTCTGGAACGGGGCTTTTCGGCAACTTCCAGCACTCTGGCACCACCCTTGCTCTCTCCCCTGGCAGAAGCGGCCGGCAGCCCCGGCCCATAACAACAAGCACAGGTGCCCCATGTCCGAGTCATCCCTTCCCGAATTCTCCCTGTCCGGAAAAGTCGCCTTGGTCACCGGTGCCGGTCGCGGCCTCGGCCAGGGCATAGCCCTGAGCCTGGCCCGCGCCGGCGCCGACGTGGCGGTGGCCGACCTCGCTGGTGCCGAGGAAACCGCCGCGCAAATCCAGGCCCTCGGCCGGCGCAGCCTGGCGCTGACGGTCGACGTCGCCCGCCAGGACAGCGTGCAGGCCATGGTCGCCAAAATCGTCGAAGGCTTCGGCCGCCTCGACGTGGCGGTCAACAACGCCGGGGTGATCGGCATCCACAAGGTCGGCGAGCTCACCGTCGAGGAATGGGACCGGGTGCTGAACGTCAACGCCCGCGGCGTGTTCCTCTGCTGCCAGGCCGAGCTGGAGCCGATGCGCGCGCAGCGCTGGGGGCGGATCATCAACGTCGCCTCGATCGCCGGCAAGGTCGGCTTTCCCGACCTGTCCCACTACTGCGCCTCGAAGTTCGCGGTGGTCGGCTTCAGCAACGCCCTGGCCAAGGAGGTCGCCCGCGAGGGCATCACCGTCAACGCGCTTTGCCCCGGCATCGTCGGCACCGGCATGTGGCGCGGCGAACAGGGCCTGGCCAACCGCTGGCGGCAGGCCGGCGAGAGCGAAGCGCAGTCCTGGGAACGCCACCAGGCCAGCCTGCTGCCGCAGGGCGAGGCGCAGACCGCCGCGGACATGGGCCAGCTCGCCGTCTACCTGGCCGGCGCCCCGCACGTCACCGGCCAGGCCATCGCCGTCGACGGCGGCTTCTCGCTCTGACTCCGGGGAACTCCGCCATGAACCGACCTCCGCTGACCGTGGGGATCATTCCCAACCCGGCCTCGGGCCGCGACCTGCGCCGCCTGACCGCCAACGCCGGGCTGTTCTCCAGCACCGACAAGGCCTCGGTGGTGCAGCGCCTGCTCGGCGCCTTCGGCGCCACCGGCATCCAGCGCGTGCTGCTGCCGACCGACATGACCGGCATCGCCGCCGCGGTGCTCAAGGCCAGCCGCGGCCGTCACGCCCGGGACAACCGCTGGCCGGAGCTGGAAATCCTCGATATCCGCCTGCGCCAGACCGTCGAGGACACCCGCCTGGCGGCGCGCCTGATGGCCGAGCGCGGCGTCGCGCTGATCGCCGTGCTCGGCGGCGACGGCACCCACAAGGCGGTGGCCGCCGAAGTCGGCGACATCCCCCTGCTGACCCTCTCCACCGGCACCAACAACGCCTTTCCAGAGCTGCGCGAGGCGACCGGCGCCGGGCTCGCCGGCGGGCTCTTCGCCGCCGGGCGGATTCCGCCGGAGATCGGCCTGCGCCGCAACAAGCGCCTGCTGGTCCGCGAAGCCCGCCGCGGCCTCTGCGAATGGGCACTGGTCGACGTGGCGGTATCGCCGCTGCGCTTCGTCGGCGGCCGGGCGATCAGCCGCGCCGAGGACCTGGCCGAAGTCTTCGTGACCTTCGCCGAGCCCCACGCCATCGGCCTGTCGGCACTCTGCGGCCTCTGGTGCCCGGTTTCCCGGCAGGCCCCCGAAGGCGCCTGGATGCGCCTGCATCCGCAGGCCCGCGACGCCCTGCTGGCGCCGCTCGCTCCCGGCCTGCTGCAGGGCTGCGGGGTGGTCGCCGCCGGCACCCTGGAGCCGGGCGTGGCCCACGCGCCCAGCCTGAACGGCGGCACCCTGGCGCTGGACGGCGAGCGCGAGATCGCCTTCGCCGCCGGCGACCGCCCGACCATCACCCTTGATTCCCAGGGCCCGCTGAGCATCGACGTGGAGGCCGCCCTTGCGTATGCGGCGCGCCACCGCCTGCTGTCCATCGGCCGCGAACACCCGCAACACCCCGTGAACCTTTCGTGTTGAAACAATCCAGGAGAACAACAATGACCACCCACCTGTCAGCCGAACAGCTGCTGCATGCCTACCGGGTGATGCGCACCATCCGCGTCTTCGAGGAGCGCCTGCACATCGAATTCGCCACCGGCGAGATTCCCGGCTTCGTCCACCTCTATGCCGGCGAGGAAGCCTCCGCCGCCGGGGTCATGGCCCACCTGCGCGACGACGACTGCATCGCCTCCAACCACCGCGGCCACGGTCACTGCATCGCCAAGGGCGTGGACGTGCACGGGATGATGGCCGAGATCTACGGCAAGAAGACCGGCGTCTGCCAGGGCAAGGGCGGCTCCATGCACATCGCCGACCTGTCCAAGGGCATGCTCGGCGCCAACGGCATCGTCGGCGCCGGTGCGCCGCTGGTCGCCGGCGCGGCGCTGGCCGCCAAGCTCAAGGGCACCGACGCGGTGGCCGTGGCCTTCTTCGGCGACGGCGGCTCCAACGAGGGCGCGGTGTTCGAGGCGATGAACCTGGCCGCGATCATGAACCTGCCCTGCATCTTCGTCGCCGAGAACAACGGCTTCGCCGAGGCCACCGCCTCCAACTGGTCGGTGGCCTGCGACCACATCGCCGACCGCGCCGCCGGCTTCGGCATGCCCGGGGTGACGGTGGACGGCTTCGACTTCTTCGCCGTCCACGAGGCCGCCGGCGCCGCCGTGGCCCGCGCCCGCGCAGGCCTTGGCCCGTCGCTGATCGAGGTGAAGCTGACTCGCTACTACGGCCACTTCGAGGGCGACGCCCAGACCTACCGCGACATGGACGAACTCAAGGAGATGCGCGAGGTGCGCGACTGCCTGAAGCAGTTCCGCGACCACACCGTCGCCGCCGGCCTGCTCGACATCTCGCAACTCGACGACATCGACGGCGAGGTGGAACGGCAGATCGAGGACAGCGTGATCAAGGCCAAGAGCGATCCCAAGCCGCCGGCGGCCGATCTGCTGGCAGACGTCTACGTGTCCTACCCCTGAGCCCCCATTCCTAGGAGAACCATCATGGCAAGAAAAATCAGCTACCAGCAGGCCATCAACGAAGCCATGGCCCAGGAAATGCGCCGCGACGAAAGCGTCTTCCTGATCGGCCAGGACATCGCCGGCGGCGCCGGCGCACCGGGCGAGCAGGATGCCTGGGGCGGCGTGCTCGGCGTCACCAAGGGGCTCTACCACCAGTTCCCCGGCCGGGTGCTCGACGCCCCGCTGTCGGAGATCGGCTACGTCGGCGCGGCAGTCGGCGCCGCCACCCGCGGCATGCGCCCGGTGTGCGAACTGATGTTCGTCGACTTCGCCGGCTGCTGCCTGGACCAGATCCTCAACCAGGCGGCGAAATTCCGCTACATGTTCGGCGGCAAGGCGGTCACCCCCTTCGTGCTGCGCGCCATGTACGGCGCCGGCCTGCGCGCCGCCGCCCAGCACTCGCAGATGCTCACCTCGCTGTGGACCCACATCCCCGGCCTCAAGGTGGTCTGCCCCGCCTCGCCCTACGACGCCAAGGGCCTGCTGATCCAGGCGATCCGCGACAACGACCCGGTGATCTTCCTCGAGCACAAGATGCTCTACGGCATGCAGGGCGAGGTGCCGGAGGAGCTGTACACCGTGCCCTTCGGCGAGGCCAACTTCCTCCGCGAGGGCGACGACGTGACCCTGGTCACCTACGGCCGCATGGTCCACCTGGCGATGGACGCCGCCGCCAGCCTGGCCCGCCAGGGCATCGGCTGCGAGGTGCTCGACCTGCGCACCACCAGCCCGCTGGACGAGGACAGCATCCTCGAGAGCGTGGAGAAGACCGGTCGCCTGGTGGTGATCGACGAAGCCAACCCGCGCTGCTCGGTGGCCACCGACATCTCCGCGCTGGTCGCGCAGAAGGCCTTCTCCGCCCTCAAGGCGCCGATCGAGATGGTCACCGCGCCGCATACCCCGGTGCCCTTCACCGACTCCCTGGAAGACCTGTACATCCCCAACGCGGCGAAGATCGAAGCCGCCGTCCTGAAGATCGTCGACGCGAGGAAGGTTGCATGAGCCAGATCCATACCCTGACCATGCCGAAGTGGGGTCTCTCGATGACCGAGGGCAAGGTCAACGCCTGGCTCAAGGAAGAAGGCGCCAGCATCGCCAAGGGTGATGACGTGCTCGACGTGGAAACCGACAAGATCTCCAGCAGCGTCGAGGCGCCCTTCTCCGGCGTGCTGCGGCGCATCGTCGCCCAGGAGGACGAAACCCTGCCGGTCGGCGCCCTGCTCGCCGTGGTGGTGGAAGGCGAGGCCTCCGACGCGGAGATCGACGCCGTGGTACAGCGCTTCCAGGCCGAGTTCGTGCCCGGCGGCGAAGACGAGGAAGCCGGCGGCCCGGCACCGCAGAAGGTCGAGCTGGACGGCCGCACCCTCCGCTTCCTCGACCGCGGCGAGGGCGGCGCCCCGCTGCTGCTGATCCACGGCTTCGGCGGCGACCTGAACAACTGGCTGTTCAACCACGAGGCACTGGCCGCCGGCCGCCGGGTGATCGCCCTCGACCTGCCGGGCCACGGCGAGTCGGGCAAGACGCTGAAGAGCGGCGACCTCGACGAGTTGAGCCGGACCGCGCTGGCCCTGCTCGACCACCTGGACATCCAGCGCGCGCACATCGCCGGCCACTCGATGGGCGGCGCGGTGTCGCTGAGCCTGGCGCGCCTGGCACCCGAGCGGGTGCTCTCGCTGACCCTGATCTGCAGCGCCGGCCTCGGCGCGGAGATCAACGGCGACTATCTGCGCGGCTTCGTCGAGGCGAGCAACCGCAACGCCCTCAAGCCGCAACTGGTGCAGCTGTTCTCCAACCCCGCGCTGGTCACCCGGCAGATGCTGGAGGACATGCTCAAGTACAAGCGCCTGGAGGGCGTCGAGGCGGCGCTGCGCCAACTGGTCGAGCGGTTGTCCGCCGACGGCCGCCAGCAGATCGACCTGCGCAGCGTGCTGGAACAGGGCCGCCATCCGGCGCTGGTGATCTGGGGCAGCGACGACGCGATCATCCCCGTCGCCCACGCCCAGGGCCTGCCGGCGCAGGTGGAGATCCTGCCGGGCCAGGCGCACATGGTGCAGATGGAAGCGGCCGAGCAGGTCAACACGCTGATCCAGGCCTTCCTCGCCAAACACTGAAACCGGCGGCGACCGGCCCCTGAGGCCGGTCGCCGCTGCCTTGCAAGTCCCGAAGGAGAACAACAATGACAACATCCCTTGGCGAAACCATGCGCGCCGCCGTCTGGCACGGCCGTCAGGACATCCGCGTGGAGGACGTGCCGCGGCCGGCCGACCCGCCGTCCGGCTGGGTGCAGATCCGCGTCGACTGGTGCGGCATCTGCGGCTCGGACCTGCACGAGTACGTCGCCGGCCCGGTGTTCATCCCGGTCGAGAAGCCCCACCCGCTCACCGGCATCCAGGGCCAGTGCATCCTCGGCCACGAATTCAGCGGCGAGATCGTCAAGCTCGGCGCCGGCGTGAGCGGCTTCGCCCCCGGCGAGCGGATCGCCGCCGACGCCTGCCAGCACTGCGGCACCTGCTACTACTGCCGCAGCGGCCTGTACAACCTCTGCGAAAAGCTGGCCTTCACCGGCCTGATGAACGACGGTGCCTTCGCCGAACTGGTGAACGTGCCGGCCGAACTGCTCTACAAGCTGCCGGAAGGCTTCCCCGCCGAGGCCGGCGCGCTGATCGAGCCGCTGGCGGTGGGCATGCACGCGGTGAAGAAGGCCGGCAACCTGCTCGGCCAGAACGTGGTGGTGGTCGGCGCCGGCACCATCGGCCTGTGCACCATCATGTGCGCCAGGGCAGCCGGCGCGGCCCAGGTGATCGCCCTGGAAATGTCCTCGGCGCGCAAGGCCAAGGCGCTGGAAGTGGGCGCGAGCCTGGTGCTCGATCCCAAGGAGTGCGACGCGCTGGCGGAAATCCGCGCGCGCACCAACGGCCTCGGCGCCGACGTCAGCTTCGAGTGCATCGGCAACAAGCACACCGCCAAGCTGGCCATCGACGTCATCCGCAACGCCGGCAAGAGCGTGCTGGTCGGCATCTTCGAGGAACCCAGCGCGTTCAACTTCTTCGAACTGGTCTCCACCGAGAAGCAGATCATCGGCTCTCTGGCCTACAACGGCGAATTCGCCGACGTGATCGCCTTCATCGCCGACGGCCGGCTGAACGTCAAACCGCTGATCACCGGCCGCATCGGCCTGGAGGACATCGTCGGCCGCGGCTTCGAGGAGTTGGTCAACAACAAGGAACACAACGTCAAGATCATCGTCTCGCCGCACTGACGACGGGGCCGGCGCGGAGCGGCGTTATAGCCGCTTCGCTCGGGCGTTGGGAATGGGATGAAAATGAAGTTTTGTCCTGAGTCGGCCAGAAGGTCGTGCGCACTGATAAGTGCTTCGCGTCTCCAACCGAGCTGCTGCGACAGGCAGAGAGCGGCCGATTCTGTTGAAAAAGGCGGTTTTGCGGTCGCCAGTCGGCTAGCCACGCGGGCGGTCGAAGTGGCTGTTTGCCACTTCAAGCAGCCTTTCGGCATTTCACTGAGCTTCCGGGCTCAGGTTTGACGGTTAATCCGAGGGTCTCTGCTCGGAGCAGACGTACCTATCCCGTGATCGGAGGTCCTTGGGGCAAGAGCTTGGATGCGCCGCAGGTTCTGCACCATCGCGGCCAAGGTGAATTCGTCAGTGACACCCGTCAGGCCGCGCAGTCGCAAGCGGTCGACTTTCATGATCCGCTTGAGACGGGCGAAGAGCATCTCGACTTTCTTGTGTTCGCAGCGAGCATGGCGCCCGCAGCAATGGCCGAGACGCCCAGGATGTTGAATTGCCGGCGTGTGATGGGTCTCAAGGCCATCCCTCCCCTCCTCTGCCAGGCGTCAGGCAACCTGACGGGCCCATGACGACCGCGTGACCGGCAATGCCCCTGACAATCGACAGGACCGGCGGCCATCACGAGTCTCGACAGGACGCCGAGCAACAGCATTCGGCGGGAGCATGATAGAGCGGCCTTTCGACACATCACGCCCATGAAAGCGAATACTGCCATAAGCCGAACAGCTGAATCAGCAGCGGACTGGATGGCAGGCCCGCGAAACAGATTGATCAATCTGGTGCATAGGTCCGTGTGGTCTTTTCACCTTACCGGACAGCCTGACGCGGCATAGAGTGATCTGCCCGGGGTCGACCCGATCGACGATTCCCAAGTGGGGAGGCGACCTCACCGATCACTGAAGGAAGGAAGTCCCAATGAGAAAGTTGATTCTATTGCTTGGCTTTCTATTGAACTCACTCACTGTAATGGCTGCAGACATGTCCAACGGCGCGAACAACTTTTATACCAGCGACAAGATATCCGTGCAGAAGGTTACCTTTGAAAACCAGTACAAGATGAAGGTGGCGGGAAACCTGTTCATTCCCAAGGACATCACACCTAGTACGAAAAACCCGGCCATCATTGTCGGCCACCCGATGGGAGCCGTGAAAGAGCAAAGTGCGAACCTGTATGCCACGAAGATGGCGGAACAGGGATTCGTGACATTATCCCTGGATCTGTCTTTCTGGGGCGAAAGTGAAGGCCAGCCTCGCAACACCGTATCGCCAGATATCTACGCCGAGGACTTCAGCGCAGCGGTGGATTTCCTGGGCACGCACGCTCTGGTCGACAGGAACCATATTGGCGTGATCGGGGTTTGCGGCAGCGGCAGCTTTGCCATCAGCGCGGCCAAGATCGACCCTCGCCTGAAGGCCATTGCCACCCTCAGCATGTACGACATGGGTGGTGCCAACCGCAATGCACTTCGGCATTCGCTGACCCTAGAGCAACGGAAGAAAATCCTCGAGGAAGCCGCCCAGCAACGCTATGTGGAGTTCACCGGTGGTGAAACCCGCTATACCAGCGGCACGGTACACAAACTGGATGCCAATACCGATCCGATCCAGCGTGAGTTCTATGACTTCTACCGTACCCCCCGAGGCGAATATACCTCCGAAGGCCGGTCGCCCGAACTCACCACGCACCCGACGCTGACCAGCAACGTCAAGTTCATGAACTTCTATCCCTTTGCGGACATCGAGACAATTTCGCCCCGGCCCATGCTGTTTATCACCGGGGAAAACGCCCACTCCCGGGAGTTCAGCGAGGAGGCCTACAAGCTCGCGGGCGAGCCCAAGGAACTGCTGGTGATTCCGGGCGCCGGCCATGTGGATCTTTATGATCGCGTCAACCTGATCCCATTCGACAAACTTGCCACCTTCTTCCGTAACAACCTGAAGTAACCCGACTATCCGTGTTTGCACGGGTCGCTCGACAAAAAGGCCACGCCATTGGGCGTGGCCTTTTTGCTCAACGCAGATTACCCCGCCACCCGCACTTGCACCCGGAGCCTGCCAGGGGCCCGGAGGCAAGCAACGAGCCCGGATTGATCAACCTGCTGCATAGGTACGTGCGGCCTTGGCGCCTTATTGGTCAGCCCGTATCGGCTTACATTGGCCATCTCGCCTGCGCGTCATATCGAGCGCACGGCACGTTGATGGAAGGAGCCTCCCATGGTTGTAAAAGCTTACGGTGCCTATGCCGGCGACAAGCCCCCCGAACCGCTGGAGATCACCCGCCGGACCCCGGGGCCGCATGATGTCCAGATCGACATCGCATATTGCGGCGTCTGCCATTCCGACCTGCACCAGGTACGCGCCGAGTGGGCCGGCACCCAGTTCCCCTGCGTTCCGGGCCACGAGATCGTCGGCCGCGTATCGGCCGTCGGTGCGCATGTGTCGGGCTTCCGGCCGGGCGACCTGGTGGGCATCGGCTGCATCGTCGACAGTTGCAAGCACTGCGAAGAATGCGACGCCGGCCTGGAAAACTACTGCGATGGCATGGTCGGCACCTACAACTTCCCGACGCCGGACGAGCCGGGCTGGACGCTAGGCGGCTACTCGCAGCAGATCGTCGTGCACGAGCGTTACGTGCTGCGCATCCGGCACCCCGAAGACCAGCTCGCCGCCGTGGCGCCGCTGCTGTGTGCGGGCATCACGACCTACTCGCCGCTGCGTCACTGGCAGGCCGGCCCGGGCAAGAAGGTCGGCATCGGCGGCATCGGCGGCCTGGGCCATATGGGCATCAAGCTCGCCCATGCGATGGGTGCGCACGTGGTGGCGTTCACCACCTCCGAGTCCAAGCGCGACGACGCCAAGGCACTTGGCGCCGACGAGGTCGTGGTATCGCGCAATCCCGCGGAAATGGCGGCCCATGCGAAGAGCTTCGACCTGATCGTGAATACCGTTGCCACCCCGCATGACCTCGATGCCTTCCTGGCCCTGTTGAAGCGGGATGGCACCCTGACGCTGGTGGGCGCACCGGCCTCGCCCCACCCTTCCCCCGACGTCTTCAACCTGATCTTCAAGCGCCGCTCGATCGCCGGCTCGATGATCGGCGGCATCCCGGAAACCCAGGAAATGCTCGACTTCTGCGCCGAGCACGGCATCGTCGCGGACATCGAGCTGATCAGGGCCGAGCAGATCAACGAGGCCTACGAGCGGATGCTCAAAGGCGACGTCAAGTACCGCTTCGTGATCGACTCCGCCACTCTGGCGGTTTGACTGGGAGAAGGCTCATGAGCATCACCTATGACTTCAAGGGGCAGGTAGCACTGGTCACCGGCGCTGCCTCGGGCATGGGACTGGCCACGGCTCGCGCCTTTGCCGCCGCCGGAGCGTCGGTCGTGTTGTCCGACGTGAACGAGGCGGCCCTGCAGCACGCGACGGAGCCCCTCAAGGACGCCGGTGGCGACGTCATCGGCGTGGTCTGCGACGTTTCCGATGAGGCGCAGGTGGAAGCGCTGGTCGGACAGGCCGTTTCGACCTTCGGCCGACTGGACGCCGCCTTCAACAATGCCGGAATACAGGTTCCCGCCAGCGAGATCGCCGATCAGCCGGTAGCGGATTTCGACCGCGTCACCGCCATCAACCTGCGCGGTGTCTGGGCCTGCATGAAGCACGAACTGGTGCAGATGCGGCGCCAGGGCAGTGGTGCGATCGTCAATTGTTCGTCGATTGGCGGACTGGTCGGCCGCGGACTGCTTGCCGCCTACCATGGCTCCAAGCACGGCGTGATCGGCCTGACCCGCAGCGCAGCCCTCGAATACGCCGCGCGCGGCATCCGCGTGAACGCCGTGTGCCCCGGCACGATCGACACGCCCATGGTGTCGAATATGCTGGACAGAGGCATGCTGGCCATGGATGACCTGCTGCGCGAGCTGCCGATGGCCCGCTTGGGACGCCCCGAAGAAATCGCCGATGCGGTGCTGTGGCTGTGCAGCCCCGGCTCCACCTTCGTCACCGGCCAGGCCCTGGCCGTCGACGGCGGTTTCACGGCGTACTGAGGCCCTCTCGAAGCAGCCTTCGCCCCCGGCAGGTGCCGTCACCCGCCGGGGTCAGTGTTTGTGGGCCACCGATGATGCGATGGCCTGGGGGAACGCAGCGTCATTCGATCAGCGGGGCGAACCTGCCAAAGCGATAGGCCCATTCCGGACCCTGGTCGGTTTCATAGGCCAGGACGGCGGAAAGCATGCCGAACGGTTCGATATAACGCGCCACCTTGAGAGAGCCGGCGTCCACCGGATCGAACCCGATCTGACGGATCAACTGTGCCACCACGGCCTTGCTGTCCGCGTCGTCGCCGCAGAACACCAGGCTGGGACGGTTCGGCCGGTTCCGGGCTTCGAATACATGCGGCAGCAACTCGCTCGGCGTGGCCTGGAACGCCGAAACCACCTTTGATTCGGGGAGCTTGCGGGCAATCGTTTCGGCGCCGGACATCGTGTGGGCGATGACCAGTTCGGTGTCATCGGCGTTGAGGGGGTTGCAGCAGCTCACTACCGTCTTGCCCGCTAGGCTACCCGCCTTCGACAACACATCGTCGACCTGCAACCAATGCACGGCCAGGAGCACCAGGTCGGCGTCCTCCACCGCCTCGCCGGGCGTGGCGACGCGCGTGCCGGGTCCGGCCTGCCGGGCGAGTTCGGCAAGCTTCTGCTCGCTGCGGGAGTAGCTGAAGCTGACGTCGTGCCCCGCACGGGCGAAGATCGTGCCGAGGTTGCCACCCATGCGGCCGGAGCCAAGTATCCCGATTTTCATTGTTCAGCTCCTGTAACGGTTGATAGCCAAGAGGCCCGCAGGATCCATCAAGCCAGGCTTCGGCTCAATGCGGCCGGCACTGCGGATGGATGCCTGTCCACCGCCAAGGCGAGCCCTCCGGCCAGCTCCATAACCCGCGCTCCGCCCCAACCCTTCCGCCGACATTGTCCCCCCGCGCAAGGCACGTGAAAAGGGAACAAGTCGTGCTTGGTTGGTACAATTCCGCCGTCCATGCCTGGAATGAATCAATGCCTCGGGAACACTACAGCGAGTTGCTCGCGTTGATCGCGGTTGCACAAGAGCGCAGCTTCACGCGTGCTGCCGCCCAGCTTGGCATCTCCCAGTCGATGCTCAGCCATACGATCCGTGAACTGGAAGCACGACTCGGGGTGCGGCTGCTGACGCGAACCACGCGCAGCGTATCGGTCACGGAGGCCGGCGAACGGCTGTTGCGCGTCGTCGCCCCCCGCTTCAAGGATATCGAGTCTGAGCTGCGGCATGTCACCGAGCTGAGCGAAACACCCGCCGGCACGATCCGCATCACCGCCACCGAACATGCCATCGACACGCTGCTGTGGCCGAAGCTCTCCGGGATCCTGACCGCCTACCCGAAGATCAAGGTGGAGCTGAGTTCCGACTACGCCCTCACCGATATCGTCCAGGGCAGGTATGACTTCGGCGTGCGCCTGGGCGATGAGTTGACCAGGGACAGCTCGGCCGTGCGCATTGCGCCCGACCTGCAATTCGCCATCGTCGGCGCGCCATCGTATTTCGCCTCGCGCGCGATGCCTGCCAACCCCCAGGACCTGACGAACCACGAGTGCATCAATCTCAGGCTCCCGACGCGGGGCAACCTGTACGCCTGGGAACTCAGGAAGGACCAGAGCGAGCTGAATGTGCGGGTAGACGGCCAGTTGGTGTTCAACGGTATCTACCAGATCGTGAACGCCGCGTTGTCGGGATATGGATTGGCCTACGTTCCCGAAGACCTGGCTCGCCCGCATCTCGAATCGGGACGCTTGCTGCCGGTGATGAAGAGCTGGTGGCGCACGTTTCCCGGGTATCACCTCTATTACTCCAGCCAGCGCGAAACCTCGCGGGCCATGCAGATCCTGATCGAGGCGCTGCGCTACAGGGAATAGCCTCGCCCAAAAAAGGCACGCTGCCGCCTGGCAGGATGGTTAGAAACCCCGAGCCCCCTTGTGGCGCCTGGATTGTGAGGCACACTACGGGCTGATTTTCACTACCTACTTTTCCTCCCAAGCCATGCGCGGACACGAAGATCCCCAAGCGTTGATGTTCAGTTACGTCAGCCTCGAAGCGCGTGTTCAAACTCCCCCCGGCTAAGCCGGGGGATTACCTTAGTTATTGAACGGTATCCCTCTCTTCTGAGGAGATCGCCGCCGACGTCAGTCCGACGAAAGCGGCCGCAATGCCTCTGCAAACACTTTGGCATGAAAGATCGTAAGCGCCTTGCCCTCCGCTCCCATCATTGGTCACGATGTAGAAATCATTCGTACCGGGCCGGATGGCCATGCTGGTGGATTGCGATGGTGTCCTTGCTCCCGGCCCGGCAACAGAACCTGGCTGATGGGAATGCCGTTCCTGTTGAAGGCCAGAACGCGGCCTTGCCCGTAGATCGCCATATACAGGTTGCCGTCGGCATCCGCTCGCATCGAGTCGGGCGCGGGGCTGGTGAAGTGGTAGGCGATCGCCGAGCCCAACGGGGTGATGGTCGTGGCGTCGGCAAGCTCGATCCGATGGAGGAGATTGCGCCCGAACTCCGTCGCCCACAGCGCCTTCTCGTCGGGGCCGAGCGCAACACCGTTGGCCATCGCAAGGCGCGGCAGCATGGGCGTGACCGCCGAGAGATCGGGCAATGCATAGGAAACTTGGGCTGATCGTCATTGCGGGCATCAACATCCTGGTTTTCCACGCAGGCGTTTATCGCTCGGTCAACGAGTGGAATATCGACGCTGAAACGCCGTGGCGAGCCAAAACTGCAGGCGCCATCTCGGCCGTGGCGTGGACTTTGGTGATCTTTGCCGGCCGATCCTTGGCCTACTAGACGGGCGCGGAAGGCCACGGCAGGAGATCCCCCAGGCTGAACCTGCCAGGCCTATTGAACGACGTCGATGAACGGGCTGCGACAGTGAGCTGGCGCGGTCACAGCCCCGACACTCGGCCCGCAGCGGGAAGTCCGAGGCGACGGCGCAGATCCGGAGCAGTCAAGTGGGCACGCCAACCGAGTCCGCCTTGCTGGAACGCGACGGCCGCCGCCAGATTGCCGACGACCACCGGATCGCATCCCGCATCGCGCACGAGGCCGGCGGCGACTTGCATCGCCTGCGCATCATCGCTGGCGATCGGCATGCCGATCATCCTGCCTCCCGCCCGGGTTTCAAACGATTCCACGACATTGGCATCGACGCAGCTGAAGGCGCGAACCAGGCGCGCGCCCGGCATGTACTTCGCCACTGTCTGCGCCACGCCGTTCGCCCGGGCTTCGAGAATGAGGGGGCTCGAACCTCCTGACAGCGGCGGGTTGGTCGCGTCCAGCACGACCTTGCCGCTGTATGAACTGCGCAGGTCGCGCCCGACCTGAGGCAGCGCCTCGAACGGCACCGCGAGCAGCAGGACGGTTCCGAACTCCGCGGCCTGCGCCGGCTGGCCTACCGAGGCGCGCGGGCCGAGCTCGCGCGCCATGGACTCCAGCTCCTCGGGATGGCGGGACGAGAACATGACTTCATGCCCGGCCTTGACCCAGAGCCGGCCCACTGTTCCGCCCAACGAGCCGGCGCCGATCACGCCGATCCGCATGGCGGGCGCCGCACGCGCGAGGTGAGGCAGCATCCACGGCAAGATGGCCATGACGCCGAGCGATTTCAGCAGGGAGCGACGAGAGAGCGTCATTTCGGTGTCCTCTTTCTCGATGAAACATCAGGGGGTGTCGGCGGGCAGAGGCTGTCCCGCCACGTTGAACTGCGCGGCGGATGCTTCCTGTTTCTGATGGGAGCGGCCCAGCCAGATGCTCAGCGCGAGCCAGACGAGCGAGATCGGCACGGCGATCACGGCCAATTGCGTCAAGCCGAGCCCCAGCCCCATGAGGCCGGCGTAGCCCCAACTCGCGACCTGATCGCCGCCACGGTAGACCACCGTGTCAATGAAGTTCTTCGCCTTGTAGCGATCCTCGCGCGCGCTGGAAGTGAACAGGATCTCGCGGGCCGGCCTAGCCAACGCGAAGTTCGCTGCCCGGCGTGCGACCTGCGCCGCCACCAGCACAGCCGTGCCCGGGCTGGCGGCCAGGGCCGAGAACCCGGCCACACTGACCAGGGGCAAGATGGCGAGCGTGGCCACGATGCCCAGCGAGCCGATCAGCCGTCCGGTGACGAACACCTGAAGGATCAGCGTGATCGAATTGACCAGCAGGTCGATGTTGGCGAAGAACGCCGTCCTGGCGGCCCGGTCGGGGAAGTACTCTTGGGCGATGTTCGCCTGCTGGAAGTACAGGAACGTCGAGGTGATCGAGTACAACAGGATGAACAGCGCCAGGCCGGCCAGGTAGGGCGAGCGGAGCGTGTGGACGAAGCCGGCAAAGATACCCCCGCCCAGCGGCTTGCTCGGATCGTCGTTGCGCGTTGGAGGCTCGAAGGCTTTCGCCATGACCGACAGCCTGTGGGAGGCGAGCACCGCCATCTCCAGCAGCACGATGGAAATGGCGATCAGCCAGGAGCGGCCGATGTTCTCGACAAGACCGGACGTGAGCGCAGAGCCCAGGATGCCCCCGATGGACGCGCCGGCGGCCAACAGCCCGAAGAGTCGCTTGCCTTGCTCGCTATCGAAGATGTCCACCATGAAAGACCAGAACACCGAGACGACGAACAGGTTGAAGACCGAGATCCAGATGAAGAAGGCCCGAGCCACCCAGACCTGCCACTGTGGGTCGGCGAAATGCAGCAGTAGCGCGAACAGCACCAGGTTCGCCGCGAAGAAGCGGTAGGCCAAGGCGATGAACTGCCTGCGCGGCAGGTTGCGCACCGCCAGCGCGAACAAGGGGCTGACCACCAGCATCGCCACCAGCGTGCCGGTGAATAGCCAGGGCAGGTTCTGGACGCCGCCGGCCACGCCCAGCTCGTCGCGGATCGGGCGCAGCACGTAGTACGCCAGAAACAGCGCGATGACGTACAGCATGGACCACAGGACTGCGGGCGCTTCTTCAGGACAGACGCCTGTCAGGCGCTGCCACAGGGACGGTACGGTGGGCCGCACTATTTCTCCTTGGCGCCAGCCGCAAGCTGGGGCTGCGTGTTCATTGCGCCGTTCTCCCACCATGCCGTGAACGACTGCGCGCGGCCGTCCAGATGGATGGGGCGGCCAATCTCTGGCGTCCACAGCGCATAGGCGCGCCCCTGGCTGGCGGCCGTAATGCGCTTGAACGGGGCGTCCCAATCGTGGGGGGAAATCGAGAAACGGCCGGCATGTGCGGGCATCAGCACCTTCGCCCGCAAGTCCTCGGCCGCCTGCGCGGCCTGCTCGGGGTTCATGTGGACGTTGGCCCAGCGCGGGTCGTACTGGCCCATGTCGAGCGCCACCCAGTCGAATGGGCCGAGCCGCTGGCCGATCTCGGCGAAATGCGGTGCGTAGCCCGAGTCGCCGCTGAAAAAGAGACGGTGTTCAGGGGAAACCAGCGCGAAGCCGACCCACAGCGCCTGGTCTCGGGTGAAGGTGCGCCCGGAGTAGTGCCGGGCCGGGGTGACGTGGATCTGCAACTGCGGCGTCAGCGCGACGACCTCGTTCCAGTCGGCCTCGCGCACGGTGCGCATGTCGTAGCCCCAGGCCTCGAAATGCGCCCCCACGCCCAGCCCCACGATCACCTGCCTGACTTTGGGCTTGAGGGCCTGGATGGTCGGATAGTCCAGATGGTCGTAGTGGTCGTGGCTGATCAGCAGCGCATCGATCTCGAGCACGTCGTCGGCCGTATAGAGGCTGGTGCCCTCGAAAGCCCTGTTCGCCGCGGGTATGGGTGCGGCATTGGTGCTGAAGACCGGATCGATCAGGATGCGCTGCCCGCCCAATTGCACGAAGTAGGAGGAATGGCCCATCCAGACCACCAGGTCCTGCGCGGGATCGAGCGCCTTGAGGTCGGTCTTGATGGCAGGAACGGCGCCCGGCGGTCGAGGCTGGCCTTTCTCACCAAAAATGGTTTCCATCCACATCGACCACTCGGACTGATCCGTCGTCCGCATGGGCGTGTCGATCTGGTTGCGGAACACGCCATCGGCATGGTTGGGCGAGCGCTCGATGTACGCCAGCCGCTCGCCGCTGGGCAACTCCCCGAACACGGGATGCTGCAAATAGGTGATGACACTAACCACGCCGAGGATGGCGATGCCGACGCAAACCATGAGGAGACGAGTCCAAAATCTTTTCATGCAGAGGGTTACCGTCGATGCCATCACGCCAGCGTCGTGTCGGTGGCGCGCGCGAGCTCGGCCAGCAACTGGTCCTGGAAGCGGATGTCGTCGACGGCGGGGTTCGGCTGCTGGCGCCGCTGGTGATGCCAGTAGCCGCCGCTGGTCAGCGCTTCGGGGTCGTCGCTGGTAGCGAGCCACTCCTGGGTCAGATGCCCCAACCGCAGGTCGTCGGGCGCACCCGGGCCGCCCATCTTGGTCGGCACCCAGCCCGGATCGACGGCGTTGCTGAACACGTCCGGCCACCGCCGTGCAATGGCCGCGGCCAGGGCGGTGACGAACAGCTTGCTGTCCGAGTAGCTGCCCGTGGAGGTGCGACCGGACCAGTCCATGCCGGTCAGGTCGGCGTGACCGCCCGTGTGCATGCTGCTGCTCAGGTAGATCAGGCGCTGGGGGCGCTGGATCAGGGCCGTGAGCAGGTACGGCGCGACGACGTTGACGACCAGCAGTTGCGCACTGGAGAGGACGCCCGCGTTGTGGATGACGGCATCCATCCGGCCGATCGCATTGACCTGGCGGGCGAGATCGCGGATCTGCGCGAGGTCGGATAGGTCACCGATCGTGGCGACGGCGCCCTGGTCCACGAGTTCCTTCACGGCCGGCAGCCGGACCTGGGAGCGGACATGCACGACGACGTCGTGCCCCTGGGCGAGCAGCGTCTTGGCCGCGGCATGGCCCAGCCCGTCGGCCGAGCCGGTGATGAACACGCGGGCCTTGCGGCCTGCGCCTCGTTGCGCGTTGGACATGGGGGACTCCTTTCGGGAATTCGGTGGTGTCTGCGCCAGGACGGGTGTAGCGGCCAAGAGCGACCCCGCGACCAGTCCTGAACCCAGTTCGATACCTGCAGCGAGAAATCTTCGACGATCCATGGGCATGTCCTCCGATCAGGCCGCCAGGTCCTTCGCGGCACCCGGCGCCTTGCTGTTCTCAAAGCGATTCATTGGGATGAAGCGGGCGGCAGGCCCTTGCTGAACACTCGGGCATGGAACACCGTTGCCCCTTGCCCACCGCCTGCGTCGCTGGTGACGGCATAGAGATCGTTCCTGTCGGGGTGGATGGCCAGGCTGGTCGATTGCAGGTTGTGCCCCCGCTCGCGGCCGGGCAGCAGCACCTGGCCGATCGGAATGCCGTTGCGGTTGAACGCCAGCACGCGGCCCTGCCCGTACATAGCCACGTACACGTTGCCGTCGGCATCGACGCGCATCGAGTCCGGGGCTGGGCCGATAAAGTGATAGGCGATGGCCGAGCCAATCGGCGCGATGGTGGTCGCATCGGCCAGCTCGATCCGGTGCAGGAGGTTGCGGCCGAACTCCGTCGCCCACAGCGACTTGCCATCGGAGCTGAGCACAACACCATTGGCCATCGCCAGATTGGGCAGCACGGGCTTGATCGTCGAGAGGTCCGGCGCGGCGTAGTAGACCCCGCCCTTGGGCTCGGTCGCGGTGCCCTTGAAGTCCGTGAAGTAGAAGCCGCCCTGGGCATCGAACACCAAGTCATTGGGCATGTACCCGGCCACCGGCGGAACGATCGCCTGCAGGCCTGATCCGTCCGGGTTCACCGCGAAGATCGCACCGCGACCATTCGGGATGTCCAGCGCCGCGATGAAGAGGCGGCCGTCCTTGTGAAAGGCCAGGCCGCCCGGCGCCAGCGCGTCCAGGGTGATGACGGTGGACAACTGCTTGTCCGGCGTCAGGCGCAGCACGCGGCGGCCGGTCACGTCGCAGAAGAGCAGATTGCCGCTGGGATCGAAGATCGCCCCTTCGAGCACGCGACCTTCGTCCGAGGCCTTGAACCAGGGTGTTGCTACCACGGCCTGCAGAGCGCGCTCGGCAGGCGGAATGGGCACAGGGCCCTGCGTCTGCGTGTCGTAGACAAGCCCGGCAGGAGCGGGGCCTTGCTGGGCTGACACCCCTGCGGCAAAGCATGCCCCCGCGACAAGGCATGCCACTGCGGCGACGGCCTTGGTTTTCCTGGCCAGTGCTTTACCGCACTGCCTGGCGACTTTCCATGTCTGCTGCTGCGACAAATCGTGCTTCCCCATGATCAGTACACCGTGAGTCCACCGTCCACGGCCAAGGCCTGGCCGGTCACGCAGGTCGAGCCCGAGCTGCACAGCCAGAGCACGGCGCCGGCGATTTCCTCGCCCCGTCCCAGGCGCTTCATCGGCAGGTCACGCAGGAGCGTCGTCCATCGCCAGCATCCCCTTGTCCAGCATCGTCGATACCATCGGCGTGTCGATAGTGCCGGGTCAGCCCGATTACGCCGTGCTTGGTGCCGTGATAGGCCGCAATCAGCGCTCGGCCGGTGAGTCCGCCGATGGAGGAACAGTTGACGATCGCGCCGCTGCCCTGTTTGCGCACTTGCGCGATCTCGTGCTTCATGCACGCCCAGACACCGCGCTGGTTGATGGCGCTGATGTAGTCGCAGTCCTCAGCGGACTGGTCCGCGATTTCCGAGGCCGAAATCTGGATCCAGGCGTTGTTGAAAGCGGCGTCCAGGCGGCCGAAATTGGCGACCATACGTTCATGAATATCTCCTGGTAAAAGTTCAGTCCGACACGTGCGCGCCCACAGCGGACACGCGGCCCACGATCTCGTGGCCCGGCACGCAGGGGTACAGGGTGCCCGCCCATTCGGAGCGCACCTGGTAAATGTCGGAGTGGCACACGCCGCAATAGGCAATGTCGATCTGCACGTCGTGCGCGCTGGGCGCGCGCCGCGTGATGTCCATGGATTCGAGGGGTTAGTCGCTCGCGTGGGCGCCGTAGGCTTTGGCGGTCATGGTGTATTTCCTTTCTGTCGGTCAAAAAATATCAGCGATAGGCTGCCGGCCTGTTGCCATCGGTATTGGGTTGACTGATGCCCAGGTTCTGATTGGCATAGCGCTCGGAGCTCTTGACAATGTCCGCCACAAAGCGGCCGATGCTTGCGCGCGACGTTTCCGTACCCTTGTAGGTTTCGCCTTTTTGGGTCAGTTGGAACACTTCGGTCGGCTTGTCGGTCAGCCAAACCGGGCGCAGCACGGTATAGGTCAGCCCTGATTGCTCGACCACCTCGGCCGTCTTCAGATTGATGGGGCGATAGCGGCCGACCATGCTCTTGTCCCAGGCGTTGAAAGGCTCGGGCAGTTCGTCATAGATGCCACCGGCGCTGATGACGATGACGTGGCGGGCGCCGACTTCTTTCATGGCCTTCACGATGTTCGCCGTCTTGGCGTCCAGGTCCATGCCGCCCATGGTGCTGATGACAATGTCTTGCCCGCGGATCGCACGTGTCAGGTCTGCGAGTTCGGTGGCATCACCCTCCACGACATTCACGCGATCGCTCTGCATGTGCTGCATGCGGCTTGCTCGGCGCAGGAACAAGGTCAGCTTCACATCGTCCTGTTCCAGCAGACGGGGAATAATTTCTTTCGACGTACTTCCATGGGCGCCGATCAGAATGACGTTCTTCATTGTTGAACTGGCCTGTTGTGCGTCCGCTTGCTCACTCGCACGAGAGCTGCCGGCGCCGTTGGATACGCTGGCCCCAAGGGTCAAGAAAGATGCGGCAAGGAAGCCGAATAGCAGGGCGATCTTTCTCATGGAGGTTTGCCTCGCGAAACTGGGGGGAGATTTCGGGATCAGGAGGGCTGGTTGTTCACCCGGTATCGCAGCCACACGGTGCTGTCCTTCAGGGGCTTTACGTCGATCAGCGTGAACGCGCGCGGCTGAATCCGGGAAAGCGGTTCCTTGGCTGTGAACAAGCCCGGAGCAGTGGGCGAGGCATCGGAAACGGGCGCCAGCAGGAGGCTCACTTCATCGACCAGGCCATCTTGCACATACGACCAGTTCAGCACGCCGCCACCACCGATCATCACGCGCTCCATGCCAAACAGCGTCGCCAGCTTGTGCAAGGCCAGGGCGTTGTCGGGCTCGTCTTTCCCGGCGATCACATAGGAGATGTTGAGTCGGCGCAGCAAGTCCTTGTAGGCGTTGCTCGCCTTTTCGGTCACCACCGAAACTACGTGCGACCGGATGCCTCCGTAATCGACGTAGTTCTCTTGCCAGCCCAGGCGGCCGTCGGGGTCCAACGCAACGTAATACATCGGCGCATTCGTTTCGGCGACAAAATCACCTTCTGGAACAACGCCCGCCGATTCGTTCAGGTCAGGCTTGCGGTAATGGGTGAAGTTGTCGTCGGTCGAGACGCGGCCGTTCAAATAGCCTTGGATATTCAAGACCTGTTGATCGGCATGCAGCGCCAGTTGCTCGTACTGAAGGGCCGCCGAATCGAACTCGGGCAGCTCGATGTTGTGGATTCTTCCGTCCAGAGACGTCAGGGTGTGAATGATGACGTAGGGCTTTTTCAAGGGGATTACCTGCATCAATTCAACATCTAGTTCTTGGAGAACGCGATCCGCACGCCGCCTCTGCCGAGTGCCTGGGCCAAGCCAGCGGGGTCGTCGATGCGGCCGAGGCGCGTATACGAATAGGACGAGTCGAAGGTCAGATAGAAGACGACCAGGGTTCTCGACCCATACAGCATGAGATCGCCGTTGCGGATCGTGCCGGGGCGGCTTGCGTTGGTCGGCAGCGATTTCGGCAGGTCCGCGTGTTTCTCGTTGCTGTTGAGGTCGGCCATGTCTATCGAGAGCGGCAGCATCGCGGAAAACGCGCGGGCTGCTTCGGTGTCGGCCAAGGTGATGGCGAAGCGACGGTCGCCGACGGTCATCCACATGCGAGATTCCTCCGGTTGGGCAGTGGTCGCAGCGGCGGCAGTGGGCGAGCCTGACGCCCCGGGCTGGGCGGCGTCACATGCCCCGAGCACGAGTAGACCGCAGAGCAGGCCCAGCCCGCGCAAAACCCGCAAGCCGCGTGCGTGACGGTATTCAACGGCCGAGCGGCCTTGACCGCTGCGAGGGACACAAAAGCTCATGGTCATGGATTTCTCCTGGGGTGACACGCGGCTCAGGCCGCTTGCCGGGTTTGCGAACGTGAGGTCAGGAGGGTGAGGAAGGCCGCGAACAGCAGCACAGCCGCGCTCGCCATGAAGGTGCTTCGGTAGCCTGCCGAGTCGAACAGCAGGCCGCCCACGGTCGAGCCCAGGGCGATCGCCAACTGGATCACCGCCACCATCAGGCCGCCGCCTGCCTCTGCGTTGTGCGGCATGGCTTCGGCGATCCAACTCCACCAGCCCACGGGGGCCGAGGTCGCCATCAGGCCCCACAGGCCCAGCAGCGCCACCACGGCGGCGACCCAAGCTCCGAAGGGAATCAGCGTCAAGGCGATCACCGCCATGAGGATCGGAATGGCGATCAGTGTCCCGTACAGGCCGCGCTTGAGGACCGAGCCGATCAGCGCGGTGCCGATGAAACCCGCCACACCGATCACGAGTAGGATGAGCGACAGCGTGGACACCTCGACGTGCGTCACCGTTTCCAAGAACGGTCGCACGTAGGTGAACAGGGCGAACTGCCCCATGAAGAAGGCGCCACATGCGGCCATACCGAGCGCGACGGGTCGGCTCTTGAACAGCTTGAACACATTGCCGGAGCCCACTGGGCGGGACCCGGGCTGCATCGAAGGAAGGCTGACCCACTGCCAGGCCAGGGCAATCGCCGCCACCGGCACCAGGCAGAGGAAGGCGCCGCGCCACCCCATGACCGAACCGAGATAGCTGCCCAGCGGCGCAGCAATCACAGTGGCCAGCGCGTTGCCGCCGTTGAAGATCGCCAGGGCGCGCGGCACCTGATGAGCAGGCACCAACCGCATGGCCGTCGCGGCCGACATGGACCAGAAGCCGCCGATGACCACGCCGATGAGCGCGCGGCCGATCATGTAGATCAGGTAGTTCGATGCCAGCGAGACCACGGCACCGGAGACGGCCATCAGCGCGGTCAATGCCAACAGCAGCGTCTTGCGGTTCATGCTGCCGGCCAGCGCGGAGATCGACAGGCTGGCCAGCACCGCGAACGCGCCGGAGATCGCAATGCCTTGCCCGGCCATCCCCTCGGTGACATGGAGGTCGGCCGCCATCGGCGTCAGCAGGCTCACGGGCATGAATTCGGAGGCGATCAGGGCGAAGACGCACAGCGACATCGCGAACACGCCGCTCCAGTAAGCTGGCTGCGTCTTGGCCTCGTGTTGAGTGGGCAAGGTGCCCGTCGGGGCTTCACCTATCGGGGTTGTCATGAAATTCTTCGTTCTGCCCTGATGTATATGGAAAACACCGCGCTCGTCCCTGGGAGCGAGCACGGCGATAGGGATCGACGCCTTCGGCGCCGGAACCGGCGTGGGACTACGTCGGTTCCGATGGATCTCAGTCCTTGCCGATCTGATCCATCTGCTTCGCGTCCATCCGGCCGCCATGCACGGTGATCTTGGCGAAGGCTGCCTCGATCTCGCGCAGGTCTTCCGGGGTGAGGTTGACATTGATCGAGCTCAGGTTCTCGCGCGAGTGGTCCAGATTGGTCGTGCCGGGGATCGGAACGATCCAGGGCTTTTGCGCCATCAGCCAAGCCAAGGCGATTTGCGCGCGCGTGGCTCCCTTCTTCTCGCCGAACGTCTTCAAGAAGTCGAGGATGGGCTGGTTGGCCTGCATGACCTCGCGGCTGAAGCGCGGGAAGGTCTTGCGCAGGTCCGTCTTCCCATCGAAGCCAGCCTGCGCATCCAGCGGCAGCTTGCCGGGCAGGAAGCCCTGGCCCAGCGGTCCCCACGGCACGAAGCCGATGCCCAGCTCCTCGCACGTTTGCAGCACGCCGTTGTGCTCCACGCTGCGTTCCATGATCGAGTATTCGGTCTGGATCGCGGCCACGGGCTGCACAGCGTGGGCACGGCGGATGGTGCGCGCGCTCGGCTCGGACAGGCCGAAGTGCAGCACCTTGCCCTGCTGGATCAGATCCTTGATCGTGCCCGCCACGTCCTCGATCGGCACGGTCAGATCGACGCGGTGCTGGTAGTAGAGGTCGATGCGGTCGGTCTTCAGGCGCTTGAGCGACTCCTCGACCACGCGACGGATGCGTTCGGGGCGGCTGTCCAGGCCGTTCGTGCCGTCGATCTTGAAGCCGAACTTGGTGGCGATGGCCACGTGATTGCGCACCGGCCCCAGTGCCTCGGCGACGAGTTCCTCGTTCACGTAGGGGCCATAGACCTCAGCGGTGTCGAAGAAGGTGATGCCGCGCTCGTAGGCGTCACGAATCACGCGAATGCCTTGGGCCTTGTCGATGGGCGGGCCGTAGTTGGCGCTGATGCTCATGCAGCCGAAGCCCAGCTCCGACACCTCCAGGCTGCCCAGCTTGCGCTTTCCAATGGTGTAGGTCTGGCTGCTGTTGCCGCTGCCATCGCGACGTTGGGCGGTTTGAGCCGCAGCGGGCGTAGCCAACGATGCAGCACTGATCGGCAGCACTGCACCGGCAGCAGCGATGCTCGCTGCCTTCAGAAAGCCGCGCCGGTCGGCAGCCACGCTGGACTCTTCTACGGTCTCACGATCATTGATGTTCTGCGTGTTCATGTTCGGTACCTTTCAAGTTGAAGTGGATGCCGGGATGGAAATGATCGAGGGCTATTGCGCCATCACGGTCGGCCGCCATGGACGGTAATCTTGGCAAAAGCTCCCTCGATCTCGCGCAGGTCTTCCGGCGTGAGGTTGACGTTGATCGAGCTGAGGTTCTCGCGCGAGTGGTCCAGATTGGCCGTGCCGGGGATGGAAACGATCCAGGGTTTTTGCGCCATCAGCCAAGCCAGGGCGATCTGCGCGCGCGTGGCACCCTTCGTCTCGCCGAAGGCCTTCAGGAAGTCGAGGATCGGCTGGTTCGCCTTCATGACTTCGGGGCTGAAGCGGGCGAATTTCGTGCGCAGGTCCGACTTCTCATCGAAGCCTGCTTGTGCATCCAGCGGCAGCTTGCCGGGCAGGAAGCCTTGACCGAGCGGTGCCCACGGCACGAAGCCGATGCCCAGCTCCTCGCACGCCTGCAGCACGCCGTTGCGCTCCACGCTGCGCTCCATGATCGAGTACTCGGTCTGGATCGCGGCCACGGGCTGCACGGCGTGGGCGCGGCGAATGATGTCCGCGCTCGCCTCGGACAGGCCGAAGTGCAGCACTTTGCCTTGCTGGATCAGGTCCTTGACGGTGCCGGCCACGTCCTCGATCGGAACGTTCGGATCGACACGGTGCTGGTAGTAGAGGTCGATGCGGTCGGTCTTCAGGCGCTTGAGCGACTCCTCGACCACGCGGCGGATATGTTCGGGGCGACTATTCAAAGTGTTGGTGCCATCAACAGCGCCATTGGTGCCATTGATCCCGAAACCGAACTTTGTCCCGATGACCACATGGTTGCGCATCGGCCCCAGCGCCTCGCCGACGAGTTCCTCGTTGACGTAGGGACCATAGACCTCGGCGGTGTCGAAGAACGTGATGCCGCGCTCATAGGCGTCGCGAATCACACGGATGCTTTGGGCTTTGTCCACACCTGGGCCGTAGTGGCCGGGGCTGTTGCTCATGCAGCCAAAACCCAGCTCCGACACCTCCAGGCTGCCCAGCTTGCGGGTCCTCATGGTGTAGGCTTGGCCACTGTTGCCACCGCGTTGCGCGGTTTGCGCCGCAGCGGGCGTAGCCAACGATGCAGCACTGATCGGCAGCACTGCACCGGCAGCAGCGATGCTCGCTGCCTTCAGAAAACCACGCCGGTCGGCAGCCACGCTGGACTCTTCTACGGTCTCACGATCATTGATGTGCTGCGTGCTCATGTTCGATACCTTTCAAGTCGAAGTAGATGCGGAATAGGTGCTTCGGGATTGCGACGACGTTCAGTCGGTCATGCACTCGATCCTGACCTGCAGCGGTCCGGGGCGCTGCAGCGCAGGCAGGCCCGTGTCCACTGCGCCCAGCCGCATCAGATCACCCGTGTAGTTGCCAGTACCGTCCTCGACGAAGATCGCCAGGTTGCCCCAGGGTGCGTAGTAGGCGAGGTCGCCTTCCTTCACGGGAACCGTGGTCTCGGCCCTGTCCAGAGGCAGCTTTCGCGGCAGATCGGCAATGCGTTCGATGCGCGCGAAGTCGGTCAGCGTCAACGACATCGGCAGTAGCGCCGCGAAGTCTCGTGCGGTGGCGTTGTCGTGCAGCGTGGCGGTCGCGACCTGACCATCGACATGCAGGCGGATCTTCACGGGGGACTCCTGTGTGGGCATGGACGAGGCTCCGCTCGTCGATGACGCGGCCAACGAAATGCCGGGGAGGCAAGCCGCCAGCGCCAGCCAGCAGACCTTCACGCCGGTCCGGCCCAGATGGGTATATTGCATGTGCGCACCTTCATGGCAGCAGAGAAAAAGGGGCGTGACGGATACGGAAAGCGCCACGGTCAGCCCATCGACGACAAAGGGTGGCTTGCCATCGGACGAGCGGGATACGGCTCCCGATGATAGGGGTCCAGCTAGCAGCACAGCCGTTGACTTCTCGAAAGCACCTATGAGCCAGAGTAATGAATCCGTTGGCCATGGCTGCGAAAACCGGCTGGATTAATCACCCTGACTCATAGCTCCATTCGGAGTTTTGTGTTTTTCGAATAGTCCGGTCTCCCTATCATGGGGCTCCAACAGCGGCGGCAAGCGAACCACCCCGCTCGCGACACCCTGCACGCCCAGCCGTACCTCCACCTGACCTCGGCCACGTTGCGCCCCTCCTCCGCGAGGCGGTGCCGGGTTGCGCATTGCCGGAGTAAAACCCGATGACGACTTCAACTCTCGAACTTGAATCGACCCAACGACAGATGGGCAGTGCCGTGGGCTCCATGGCGCTTTGCGTGGCGATGCTGATCGCCGCCGAATTCATGCCGGTCAGCCTGCTGACACCGATCGCCGAAGACTTGCAGGCCACCCAGGGCCTGGCGGGACAGGCCATCTCGGTGTCCGGCTTCTTCGCGGTGCTGTCCAGCCTGTTCATCGCGCCTATCGCCGGACGCTTCGATCGCCGGCACGTACTGATGGGCATGACCCTGCTGATGCTGCTGTCGCTGGCGATGATCGTCCTGGCGCCCGACTTTTCCCTGCTGATGACGGCCCGCGCCTTGCTGGGCCTGGCGATCGGCGGTTTCTGGTCGCTGGCCACGGCGACCGTCATTCGGCTGGTGCCCGCCGACCGCGTGCCGAAGGCGCTTGGCACCCTCTTCATGGGCAATGCCATCGCCACGGCGTTCGCCGCACCGATCGGGGCCTACGTGGGGGAACTGTTCGGCTGGCGGGTCGTGTTCGGCGGCCTCGTGCCGCTGGTGGTCGTCAATCTGCTCTGGCAGGCCAGGAGCCTTCCCTCGATGCCGCCGCGGGCGACCATTCCGGTCACCCGCCTGTTCGGGCTGCTCAAACGCCGATACGTCGCCCTGGGCATGCTCTCGACCATGCTGACGTTCGCGGGTGCGTTCGGCGCCTTCACCTACTTCCGCCCCTTCCTGGAAGCCGAAATGGCTGTGAGCCCGAGCCAGCTGTCGCTTCTGCTGCTCGGCCTGGGCCTGGCCGGATTCGCGGGAACCCACTTTGCCGGCGCCATGCTTCATCGGCAGCGCCTCTACCCGCTCCTGCGCTACCTCCCCCTGGCCCTCGCCGCCGTCACCCTGGCCATGATGGAGGCCGGGCATCTCTTCTGGGCGGTGGCGGCGATGATGGTCGGCTGGGGAGCGCTGAACGCCGCCATACCGGTGTGCTGGTCCACCTGGCTGGCCAGGGAAATCGATGACGAGCCGGAAAGCGGCGGCGGACTGCTGGTCGCCTCGATCCAGCTGGCGATCATGATGGGCGGCGCACTGGGTGGCCAACTGCTGGACCATGCCAATGCTTCCGCTCCCCTGGTGGGAGGCGCGGTCCTGCTGATCCTTTCCGTGCTGGTCATCGGCAACGGCACCCGGATCAGGAGACCGGCACAGGCCTGAGCCAAAAGCCGCGGCTCGACCCGCGCCCTTGTCAGGCGCCTTGGGTGAGGAACGGCGGTGGTATGGTTGCGCCATGCGTATGACGAAGACTGACCGAGCATGAGAGACGACATCCTGCGGGAATCCTTCGGCGGACTGGTGGCGTTCGTTGCCGTGGCCCGCGAAAAGAGCTTTACCCGGGCGGCGGCGCACCTTGGGCTGTCGCAATCGGCCGTCAGCCACGCCGTGCGGGCGCTGGAGACGAAGCTTGGCGCTCGCCTGCTGGCGCGCAACTCACGCACGGTCTCGCCCACCGAGGTTGGCGAAAGGCTGCTGCAGTCGGTCGCTCCGCAGCTGGAGGAGATCGATGCCGAGATGTCCGCCTTGTCGGCGCTGCGCGACAGCCCCATGGGGACGATACGCATCACCGCCTCGGATCATGCGATCCGTAGCGTGCTGGCAGCCAGACTGAAGAAATTCCTGCCGAAGTATCCGGGCATCCAGGTCGAACTGTTTGCCGACAATGGCCTGGTCGATCTCGCGGCCGAGCGGTTCGATGCCGGTGTTCGCCTGGGCGAGATCATCGCGCAGGACATGATCGCGCTACGCATCGGCCCGGACATCCGATTCGCCGTGGTGGCCACCAAACGATACTTTGCCAGGCATCCCCTCCCCGGAACGCCGGATGACCTCATGCAGCACAACTGCATCAACCTGCGCCTGCCCACCCACGGAGGACTCTGGGCCTGGGAGTTCGAGAAAGACGGAAGGCAGATGAACGTCCGCGTGAACGGCCAGCTCACCTACAACAGCATCTATGACTGCCTCGATGCCGCGATGGCCGGCCTCGGCGTGGCGTACGTGCCGGAGGACATGGCGCAGCCCTACATCCGCACCGGCCACCTCGTATCCGTGCTGGAAGACTGGTGCCCCTACTGGTCGGGATACCATCTCTACTACCCCAGCCGGCGGCAACCGTCGGGGGCCATGTCCTTGCTGATTGCGGCCCTGCGTTACGAGCCCCAGTCCAGCCCCGCCCGGGAAGGAAGCTGACCCCGCACCGGCAAAAACGCTATCGGGCCTCAGCCACCGATCACCCTCATCACCATCACATCGCCGGAGAAGCGCTCGGCCTGCTTGTCCGCCAGCGCTCGCGCGGAGAGCTCGCGAATCCGCGCCAGCGCCTCGGCGCGGGGCAGCTCGAGCACATCCCCCAGGTAGTGACTCCGACTGGAAGATAGGCAGCCATGCAGCCATCCCGTGGAGCTCAGCCGCGCGCGGCTGCAATGGCTGCAGAACGGCGCACTCTCGTTCGCGATGACAGCGAAGTGTCCGCGCCCCGGAATTTCGAAGCGTTGCGCGGTGGCGTCCAGGGCGCGGGGAGCGCTCGCGAATGCGTAGCGCTCGGAAATGGTCGCGAGGATCTCGGCCATCCCGAAGAACTGGCGCTGAAAGGTGCGAGGGTCCCGGGCCAGGTGCCCCATGCGCATCAACTCGATGAAACGCAGCTCCATACCGCGTGCCAGGCAGTATTCGAGCATCGGCAGGACCTGCTCGTGATTGTACCCGCGCAGGGGCACCATGTTGATCTTCACCCGCACACCGGCCGCGAGGGCTTGATCGATACCCTCCAGCACCTCATCCAGGTCGCCGCCACGGGCGATGCGGCGTAAAACCTTGGCGTCCAGGGTATCCAGCGAAACGTTGATGCGTTCGACGCCAGCCGCCAGCAGCACCGGGAGCTTGCGCGACAGCAACTGGCCATTGGTGGTCAGGGAGACATCCGCGAACCTCAATCGCCCCAGTTCGGCCATGAAGCCGTCGAACAACGGACTGATCAGGGGCTCGCCACCGGTGATGCGCAAGGTGCGAAGGTCGTTGACGACCTTGAGGTACTCGACGGCCAGGAGCAGCCTGGGCAGAGACAACGCCTTCCGATCGGCATGCAGGCGCTTGCCATCCGGCACGCAGTAGACGCAGGCGTAGTTGCAGGCGCTGGTCAGGCTCACGCGCAGGTTACGCAGCCGCCGCCCCTGCGCGTCGATGATCCGGTCCTGTTCATCATCGTTGAGCAGCGGCTCAGAGCGCATCGCGCGGCCTGCCTCGATAGACACGGACGACATCGGCCATGACGGCCAGAGCGATTTCCGCCGGCGTCTTGCTACCCAGCGCCAGACCGATGGGCATCTGCAGACGGGCGATCTCTGCCTCGCTCAGGCCACCGGAGCGACGCAGGCGCTCGGCACGCGCCGCCGAGGTACGTTGAGACCCCATGACACCGATATAGAACGCGGGCGTGCGCACGGCCTCGATCATCGCCAGATCATCGATTCGCGGGTCGTGGGTCAGCGCCACCACGGCGGTGGCCGTGTGGCAGCCATCGGCGCCGATGAACAGCGAAGGCAGCTCCTGGCGCACCTCGATACCGGGCACATCGAAGCCGGCATGAGCCTCTTCGCGCGGATCGCAGACAATGACCTCGAAACCCAGGGCCAGTGCGAACTGCGCGCAGACCACGGACACCGGCGAGATACCCGCGATGATCAACCGCGCGGCCGGTCCAACGCGTATCTCGACCGAATGCCCATCCGCCGACTCGACCACTCGCGGCCCCAGGCCATCGTCCTCGCGCAACTGCAGCTCGCCGTTGCACAGATCGACATACCGAAGCAGATGACGCTGCCCCTGCAGCGTTGCACGCAGGCTCTCCAGGTGATCCCAGGTGGCGCTGTCCGCGGGCAGGCGCTCGATCAGCACCTTGAGAATCCCGCCACATGGCAGTGCGATCCGCGACCCCTGCGGCCCCGGGGGATCACCGTAGCGCAGGGTCGTGACGGTGCACTCGAACGCCCCACCCTGCAGCCGCTCGAGAAAGTCCTCCTCCACGCAACCACCGGACAGCGAGCCGATATGCACACCATCGCGACGCGCCGCCAGCAGGGACCCCGGCTCGCGGGGCGAGGAACCGAAGGTGGCCAGTACCGTACACAGCCACACCTCCTGCCCCGCGCGCGACCACGCCAACGCCTGCTCGATAACCTGCAAGTCCAGATGCTGCATACTCAAACGACCCAATCCTGCCCGATGGGCATCAGTTCATGAAAAAGAGGGGCTGCCAAACGGCCGAAGATCAGCGTTGCGCTGGCGCGCATCGCCGAGCGGAGAGAACGAGTCCCCGATGAACGCTCGGACGCCAAGCTAGCACTGGCCCTCTTTCTCCATAAGGCGCCTGGAGCGGATGGCTCCATGAGCTCCATTGATAAATTGCGGGCACGCTGACCCTTCGCTGTGCGCAAGCCCGGCCTCTCAAACATTCCGCAACATTCTGCGCACGGAGCCGTTTGCGAGGGGTTCGGCCACGGACCGCCCAGGCCACGCTCTCGATAAGCCCGTCCCGGCATGCAGGTAAAAGCCCCTGATTCCCGCAATGCCTCCGGTCCCGGCGATCTTCTTCGGCTGCAACCACCGCATGCATCGGCGACACCCTCGCCTGCCACCCCACACCGATTAATCGATGGGACGCATAGGTCCATGCAATTTTTCCATCTACCTGAGCTGGTATTTCATCTGGGCTAATACCCGGAGACTGCAACCGGGCCGCGCCCGCCAGGCTGCAGAACGCGAAGAATCCGGCGTGCTGGAACGGCGCCGTCTGTTGTCGCCACGGCCGCCCCGGCCACTTCTCACCGAGTCAAGAACACTACGATGCCTGGCGCGCACGCCAGCGATAGCCAATCCATCCGAGGAGGAGACCTATGGAGTTGATGATCAATGGGAAGAAGCGCCAGGTAGATGCCACCCCCGATACGCCTCTACTCTGGGTCATCCGCGAGGAACTGGGCCTGACAGGCACCAAGTACGGCTGTGGGGCCGCTCAGTGCGGGGCCTGCACCGTACTGGCGGATGGGCGCCCCATCCGCTCCTGCGTCATGCCGGTGAGCAGCGTGGCCAACCAGTCCATCATCACCATCGAGGCCATCGAGGAGGACCCGGTGGGCAAGCGCGTGGTCGAGGCCTGGGTCGAACACCAGGTGCCGCAGTGCGGGTACTGCCAGTCCGGCCAAGTGCTGACCGCGACCTCCTTGCTGAAACAGAACGCCCAGCCCAGCGAGGCGGAAATCGCCGCGTCGATGGTGAATCTCTGTCGCTGCGGAACCTACAACGCCATTGCCAATGCCATGCAGCAACTGGCCAAGGGCTAAGGAGATGATGCCGATGAATATGCCTCACATTCCCGACTCCCTGCCCACGGAAGGCAAGACCTTCAATCTCTCCCGCCGCCGGTTTGTGGGGACCTCCTTGAGCGCCCTGGTACTGGGCGTCCTGCTGCCCGGCAAGGTCGTGAGAGCCGCCCAGAGCGTGGCCTCCGAAATCAAGCCTGGCACCCGTATTCCGGCCTTCCTGGAAATCCGTCCGGACGGCACGGCCCTGCTGCGCAGCCCCTTCGTCGAAGGCGGCCAGGGCATCTACACTGCCTTCGCCCAGATCGTCGGCGAAGAACTCGATATCGCGCCGGAGCGCTTTTCCGTCGAATGCGCTCCGCCGGGAGCCGACTACCTGCTGGTGAATGGCGCCCGCTTCACGGGCGGCAGCTTCTCGGTACGCTCCAGTTACGAGGTGATGCGCCGCCTGGGGGCCTCCGCACGCCACATGCTGCTGCAGGCCGCCGCCGCCAAGCTGGACGTGCCGCTGGACAGCCTCACCACGCAACCCGGCATCGTGGTGCACCCGGCTTCCAGCCGTACCCTGGGCTACGGCGAACTCTCCTCCCTCGCCGCTGCGCTGCTGCCCCCTGAGCAGGTGCCCCTGCGCGCCAGGAAGGACTTCCGCTGGATCGGCAAGCCTGTGCCGCGCCTCGACGCCCACGACAAGTCCACCGGCAAGGTGACGTACAACATCGACACTGAAGTCGAAGGCATGCTCCTGGCGGCTGTCCAGCACGCACCGCGCATGGGTGGCGAACCCGAGGCCATCGCCAATGAGTCTGAGGTCAAGGCGATGCCGGGCGTGCACTCGATCCATCGCCTGCCCGGCGCCGTCGCGGTGGTGGCCCAGCGCTGGTGGCAGGCCCGGCGCGCCGTGGAGTCGCTCAAGGTCAACTGGAAGGAAGCCGCGCCGGGAACCCCGCACGCCATGCCCGCTGATTTCTCCTCCGCCGGTATGTGCGCCGCGCTTGCCGCCGCTCCCGGCCCAGGCATCGCCGCCGAGGAGATTGGCGATGCCGCCAGGGCGCTGGAGCAGACCAGCCGTGTGATCGAGGCGACTTACGACGCCCCCTATCTGGTCCACGGCCAACTGGAGCCGCCATCGGCGATCGCCCGCTGGAACGCGGACGGCACCCTCGAGCTTTGGCTACCCAACCAGGCCCAGGAACTGTTCCAGCAGGCCGCAGCCAAGGTCGCGGGCATCGCCCCCGACAAGGTCATCATCCACTCCTCGCCACTGGGCGGTTTCTTCGGGCGGCACTTCCTCTACGGCACGGCGAACCCCTTCCCCCAGGCGATCCAGCTGGCCAAGGCCGTCGGACGCCCGGTGAAGCTCATCTGGAGCCGCGAAGAGGAGTTCCTGCGCGATGCGCTGCGGCCGATGGGCCTGGCGCGCTTTCGCGCCGGAATCGACGAGAACGGCCTGCCGCAGGCCCTGTACGCCGAGGCCGTCGGCGAGAGTCCCACCGAGCGCTGGTTCGGCCGCCAGCCGGACAAGGCCAATAAGTCGGCGGTCGAAGGTATCGCCAGGAAACCTTACGCCATTCCCAATCGGCGAGTGGCGCAGGTCTACCTGGAACATCCGCCCACCATCGGTTACTGGCGCTCGGTGGGGCATTCGATGAACGACTTCTTCTACGAATCCTTCCTCGATGAAGTGGCCGATGCCGGCCAGCAGGACCCGTACGCGCTGCGCCTGCGCCTGCTGGCCGACAAACCACGGCACAAGGCGCTGCTGCAGGCGGTCGCCGAGCTTTCGGGCGGCTGGAAACGGGGCCCCTTCACCGCCGGCGACGGCAGCCAGCGCGCGCGGGGCGTGGCCATGGCGTCGCCGTTCGGCAGCGAGGTCGCCACCATCGCCGAGGTGTCCATCGAGGGCGGCTCGGTGGTGATCCACGATGTTTGGGTGGCCTTCGACCCCGGCAGCATCGTCAACCCCGCCATCGTCGAGGCCCAGGTGAAGTCCGCCGTGGCGCTGGGGCTTTCGTCCACGCTGCTGGAGGAGGTCGTGTACGAGAACGGCATGCCCCGCGCGCGCAACTTCGGCGCCTACGCCATCCTGCCGCCCAGCCGGATGCCCCGTGTGTACGTACGCATCGTCGAGAGCGGCGCGCCCATGGGCGGCGTTGGCGAACCCGGACTGCCGGGCGTGCCGCCGGCCGTGATCAATGCGGTCGCGGCTCTCACCGGCCAGCGGGTACGCAGCCTCCCCCTGTCCAAGACCCGCTTCGCTGGCGCTTGATGCGCCAGCCCGGTCTCATCACATCCCCCGCTACCAGTAAGGAAACCGATGACCATGAAGCGTCCCTTCCAGGCCACCTTGCTTCTCGCCCAGCTCTGCACCGGCGCCGCGCTCGCCGATGGCATCAAGGTGATACCCAATGGCGACCAGGCCAGCATGGCGGGCCCGGCCGACTACTTTACCGGCGCCGTCGTGGTCGACATGCTGTTCACTCCCACTGAATACAGCCAGGTCAGCGGCGGTCACGTCACCTTCGCGCCGGGCGCCCGCACGGCCTGGCATACCCATCCACGTGGGCAGACGCTGATCGTCACTTCCGGCAAGGGCTGGGCGCAGGAATGGGGCAAGGAGAGGCGAGAGATCAAACCGGGCGATGTGGTTCAGATCGCCCCTGGCGTCAAGCATTTTCACGGCGCTACCGCCACCAACGGCATGCGCCATATCGCCCTCCAGGAAGCTGCCGATGGCAAGAATGTCGAATGGCTGGAGCAGGTCAGCAACGAACAGTACGCGAAATGACGCCCCTTAGGAGGAGCGTCTGATCTGCCTCGCCTTCCGCTCGGCGGCAGCTATGCCGCCGCCGGTGCCCGCTCATGTCGCGCGTGGCATCGTGGCGATACCGCGCCAGGGGCAATGCCATCTCTCGGTCGTCGAGCCCGAGCGGATCATGCTCAACTGAGGTGAATCACCGCAGCTCCGGGCCTCGCGGTCAACGCTCGAGTTTGCGGATCGTGGCCTTGAAGGATCCGGGGCGACGCATGAGTTCGATGCCGGAGTCGAGCGTGCCCAACTTCACCAGGCCGCTGGAGTAGCGAAAGTCCTTATGGAAGATGGCGAGGTTTCCCCAAGGGGCGTAGTAGGCCAGATCGCCAACTTTGGGGGTGATACCGGCGGATGCACCGGTGGTCGACAAACGCTTCGGCAGATCGCTGATCTTCTCCGTGGCGGCATAGTCTTCGAGCGTCAGCGAAAGCGGCAGCAGAGAGGCAAAGTCCCTGGCGGCCTCACTATCCTCGAGTGTCGCGGTAATTGTGGTTCCCTCTATCTCGATGCTGATCTGCATGGTGTTCTCCTGGCGGATGACGGGTGATTGAGTGTCAGGGTGATCCGCGCCACCGCCCGCTCCTGCGTTGGCTGAAATCGTGGCCATGGATGCCATCAACACCGCTATCGGTAGTAACCGCGCTCTGAAAAGCCTAACCAGCATGACGCCTCCTGGAGTTCTCTCGTTGCGGCGCCATCTATATACGAAATCCGCCACTCATTGATCCGCTAGCAGCGAATGGAGCCATGAACACCGCTCATGAAAAGTGATCTGTCTCAGGCTATGTTGACACTGACCTGCTGCCGGTTTAAGCCCAGCCCTTTCAAGGCCTTTTGCTTTTTGAGGCTCTGCTGCGCACCGATCCTGGCTGGCAGATTGCTCCAGAGCCAGAGCACGGACTCGCCCGACGCTGTCGGCCGATCCAGGCGCAACTCGATGCGGCCCCAGTGCGGTTTAAACCAACATCATGTTCAAATTGCCCGCTCCAGCGTCAGACGTACCATGACGCTGGCCGGTGCCTGCTTCTCGAACCGCGCCAGAACCGCATCCCACATCGCCTTGTTCTCCTGATCGATTATCGGGGGGAGAGTTTACGCAAAGCCCTTGAAAGAGCTGGGCCTCACGAGCCCTTGCATCAATCGTGATGCACCCCCGCACGTTTGAGCAGTTGCCTGCAGCGCTCGGACAGGTGCAGCACGCGCAGGTGTTTGCCGGCCTTGGCGTAGCGCTCGCGCAGGGTCTTCAGCGCGGCGATGGCCGAGTAGTCGACGAAGCTCAGGTGGCGGCAATCCAGGGTCACCTGGGGCGGGTCGCCGGCGGGATCGAACTGGTTGAGGAAGGGCGTCGTGGAGGCGAAGAACAGCGTGCCGTGCAGGCGGTAGAGCTTGCTGCCGTCGGCTTCCCGATGGGTGTCGGCGTACAGCTCGCGGGCCTGCTGCCAGGCGAAGTTGAGCGCGGCGATGACGATCCCGCAGAGCACGGCGGTGGCCAGGTCGGTGAACACGGTGACGATCGTCACCGCGACGATCACCAGCGCGTCGTGCAGCGGCACCTTGTCGAGCACCCGCAGCGAGGCCCAGGCGAAGGTCTGCTGCGCCACCACGAACATCACCCCCACCAGCGCGGCGAGCGGGATGCGCTCGATCAGCGGCGCGAGGAACAGCACGAACAGCAGGATCATCACCCCGGCGACCACCCCGGAGAGCCGGCCGCGGCCGCCGGAGCTGAGGTTGATCATGGTCTGGCCGATCATCGCGCAGCCGCCCATGCCGCCGAACAGGCCGGACACCAGGTTGGCCGCGCCCAGCGCCGCGCATTCGCGGTCCGGGTAGCCACGGCTCTCGGTGATCTCGTCGGTGAGGTTGAGGGTCAGCAGGGTTTCCAGCAGGCCGACCAGCGCCATCAGCACCGCGTAGGGCGCGACGATGCCCAGGGTTTCCAGGTTCCAGGGCACGTCCGGCACGGCCGGGACGGGCAGGCCGCCGGCGATGTGCGCCATGTCGCCGAGGGTGTGGGTCGGCAGGCCGAGCAGGTAGACCAGCAGGCCGACGCCGAGGATCGCCACCAGCGCCGGCGGCACGGCGCGGGTCAGGCGCGGCAGCAGGTAGACGATGGCCATGGTCGTCGCCACCAGCCCGAGCATCAGGTAGAGCGGCGTGCCGCTCAGCCAGGCCTCGCCGTCCTTGAAGTGCTCCAGCTGGGCCAGGGCGATGATGATCGCCAGGCCGTTGACGAAGCCGAGCATCACCGGATGCGGCACCATGCGGATCAGCTTGCCGAGGCGCAACAGGCCGAAGGCGACCATGATCAGCCCGCCCAGCAGCACGGTGGCGAGCAGGTACTGCACGCCATGCTGCACCACCAGCGCGACGATCACCACGGCCATCGAGCCGGCGGCGCCGGACACCATGCCCGGACGGCCGCCGAACAGGGCGGTCAGGGTGCAGATGATGAAGGCGCCGTACAACCCCATCAGCGGGCTGAGGTGGGCGACCAGGGCGAAGGCGATGCACTCGGGCACCAGGGCGAAAGACGTGGTGAGTCCGGCCAGGATATCGGCGCGCAGATGTTTCGGTTTCATGGTTTACCTGAGCTGTTGGCCGGCGAAGCCGACCGCAGGGGGGATGGCTGGAAAAAGGGCTTCGGATGTTACGGACTCGAAGAGGACAGGGCCAGCTATCGGATAGCCACCATCCCCGGGCCGTCATTGCGCGTTGGTAGTCGCCGCACCGGGTCCGCTGCGGACCGAGGCCCGCCGCTTGCGAACGCGATAGCCGGCGGAAAACCGGACGTTCCGGCGCGCTGGCGGGATGAAGCCTTGCGTTCATCCCGCAGCGGCCTCAGCCGAACAGCATCACCAACCAGTCAATGAATACCCACAGACGCGGCGTCAGGTGCCGGTGATGGAGATAGAGCACCGTCATCGGCAGCGCCGGCGGCGGGTGTTGCGGCAGCAGTTCGACCAGGCTGCCGGCGGCCAGCTGGCGCTCGACGTGGTAGCGCGGCACCTGGACGATGCCCAGTCCCGCTTCGCAGGCCGCCACGTAGGACTCGCCGTTGTTGACTGCCAGGCTGGCCGGCAGGCTGTGCGTCTCGATCCGGCCGTCGATGCTGAATTCCAGCGCCAGCAGCCGCCCAGTGAAGTCGATACAGCGGTGTTCCGCCAGTTCGTCGAGCGTGGCCGGCAGGCCGTGGCGAGCCACGTAGCCGGCGCTGGCGCAGGTCAGCTGGGGCACCGGCGGCAGGCTGCGGACGATCAGCATCGTCATCGCTGCCATCACCGCCGCCCTGTGCACCGGCATTCGCCCTTCACCCCCGACTCCCAACGAGTTCGGGGCATTGAACCTCGCCCGGCCCTTTCCCTCCTGCCGTCGCCAAGGCCCGGATTTTCCTGATCTTTTTTATAAAAAATAGGGTTGACACCCGAATCACTGCTGATAATAATGCGCGCCACTTGGCTACATAGCTCAGTCGGTTAGAGCGCAGCATTCATAATGCTGATGTCCCAGGTTCAAGTCCCGGTGTAGCCACCATATAAAACAAGGGGTTAGCGAAAGCTAACCCTTTTTTATTGCGCCTGTGACTACGAAGTGGCTACAACGTGTCCCCACTGAGCCAGCGGCGAAAGGCGCAATGTCGACTCCAGATGCTCAGGCGACAAAGATCCGTTCGCGGATGAACTCACTGTCATGCCTCTTGCGTGCCCCTTGGTGATCTCGAAAGCCACGGGCAATCCATGCACATCGACGGCCTGATGGACCTTGCTCGTGTGTCCCGCGTGGCTTCTGCCGATGGCTTCGGGCTGATCGTTGGCGGGCGCCGGCACTGTGCCGGCGGGCCTTCACCAGCCGCTCAGGCTGCGTAATCGGTGGACAGCGACAGCGCCTTCCACGCGGCCAGTTCGGCGGCGACCTGCGCATTCTTTTCCTCGATCCGCGCTACCGCATCGCTGCCCAGCGGCAGGCGCAGCGGCGGCTGCTCAGCATCCGCCAAGGCGAGGATGGCAACCGCCAGCTTGGCCGGATCGCCGGGCTGCACGTGGTTGGCCGAGTGGGCGAAGCGCCGCATGGCGCCGACGGTTTCGTCGTAGTCCGGCAGTTCCAGCGCGGTCTTCACCAGCGACTGCTCGTCGAGGAAGTCAGTGCGGAAGAAACCGGGCTCGACCACCGTGACGCGGATGCCCAGCGGCGCGACCTCCTGATGCAGTGCTTCGGTGATGCCCTCCACCGCGAACTTGGTGGAGCCGTACACGCCCCAGCCCATGTAGGCCTGGTAGCCCCCCAGAGACGAGATGTTGATGACGTGGCCGGAGCGCTGCCGGCGCATGTGCGGCAGTACCGCGCGGGTCACGTTGAGCAGACCAAAAACGTTGGTGGCGTACAACCGCTCGACCTCGCCGGCGCTGGTTTCCTCCACCGCGCCGAGCACGCCGTAGCCGGCGTTGTTGACCAGCACGTCAATACGGCCGAAGCGCTCAATGCCCGCGGCGACGGCCTGACGGGCCTCGCTCTCCTGGGTCACGTCCAGCCGGACGGCCAGCAGGTTGGGATGGTCGCCCAGCCGCGCGATCACGTCGGCGGGCTTGCGAGCGGTGACGATGACGGCGTCGCCGGCTTGCAGGGCCTGTTCCGCGATCAGGGCACCAAAGCCACGCGAAGCCCCGGTAATCAGCCAAGTGCGCATATCGATTCCTCCGGTCTTCGGTCTCGCACCGTGCGAGGCCGTTGACGTCACTCTAGAGCTGGATTACTCATGTGATAATCCCAATAAAATGGCATGAGCTTTTGAGCCGTACTCACAAATGAAGCCCGTCTCTGCCGCCGATCTGGCGATCTTCCTCGCTATCGCCCACCACCTCAGCTTCAGCCGCGCGGCGGTCGAGCTCGGCCTATCGCCGTCGGCCCTCAGCCATGCGCTGCGCGGGCTGGAGGAGCGCCTGGGCGTGCGCCTGTTCAACCGCACCACCCGCAGCGTGGCCCTCACCGAGGCGGGCGAGCGTCTCTATGCGCGGGTCAAGCCGGCGTTTCGCGACATCGACGACGCCCTGGAAGACCTCAACAGCTTCCGCGACAAGCCCTCGGGCACGCTGCGCATCAACGCCGGCCGCCCCGCCACCCAGCTGGTGCTGCTGCCGCTGGCGAGCCGCTTCCTCGCCACCTATCCCGACGTGCGCCTGGAGATTGCCTCGGACGACGCGCTGGTGGACGTGGTGTCTGCCGGCTTCGACGCCGGCGTGCGCTTCGGCGAGCGCCTGGAGGCGGACATGGTGTCGCTGCCCATCGGCCCCTATATGCGCTCGGTGGTGGTCGGCGCGCCGGCGCTCTTCGAGCGCTACCCCAAGCCGCAGAAACCCCAAGACCTGCACGGGCTGCCCTGCATCAGGCACCGTTTTCCCAGTGGCAGCTTCTACCGCTGGGAGTTCGAGCGCGACGGCATCGACCTGGAGATCGAGGTGGACGGCCCGCTCACCCTGGACGACGTCGGCCTGATGGTCGCACCCGCGGAACAGGGCGTCGGGCTCGCCTATGTCTTCGAGGAGGTGGTCAGGGAGCCGCTCGCCGACGGCCGGTTGATCCAAGTGCTGTCGGACTGGTGCCCCTACTACCCTGGCCTGCACCTCTACTACCCCAGCCGCCGCCATGTACCGGCCGCGCTTCGGGCCTTCGTCGAGTTCGCTCGCAACGCCTCGGGAAGTACCTAGATATGCAGTCTCAGGAAGTCATGCGTCAGGTTTGAACGCGAAATCCGGCTGCGGCTGCCCACCGGACCGGCCGCAGCGCCCCAGGTCGATATTCATCCGGCACGGCGCCAGCGTTCCGGCCTGGAGATCGCGTACGCTTCGTTCGTCTCGTGAGGCACCTGCACGCCCTGGCGCGACGGGGCGGAAAACGGCCAAGGGCTTTGGAAAGATGCGGTAAGATTCAGCCGAAACCCGCAAACGGCATGCTGTATCTCCGCAGATGCATTCCCGACTCTCGAGCAAGCACCGCTCGCACATACCTACGTACGCTACAGGCCGGCCTCAGCGGAGCACGGCGCAGCAGGATGAGTTGATGAACAAGCGAAACAGACTGGAAGGCTTCAGCGCCCGCGAAGATGAACTGGAAGACTTCGGCTTGGAAATTGACCAGCCCCGTCTCGCCGAGCGGCGCCGGAGCAGCACCGGCAGCCTGGTGCTGCAGATCGCCCTCGGTACCTGGCTCGGTGGCATGGCATTGATGCTCACCTGGTATGGCCTGTCGCTGGTGCTGCCGGAGGCAGCGGACCTGCAGCTGCACCTGCGCTGAGGCCCGGCAAGCCGGCCTTTTCGCCATACCAGGCCGCCTCTGGGGCACAGCGTCTCAGGAAGCGGCTCGACTCGCAGTCACCACCCGGTGCCGGCCGAACGTACGCAGGTCGCGGAGGAAGTTGTCCCGCCAGGTGTTCAGGTCCGCCGCGCGCAGGGCCCGCATCATCTGCTCGTAACGTTCCTTGCGCTCCTCCAGCGGCATGTGCAGGGCGCGGTCCAGAGCCTCGGCCACGCCGAGGCAGTCGTAGGGATTGACGATCAGCGCCGAGGTCAATTCGCGGGCTGCCCCGGAGAATCGCGACAGCACCAGCACGCCAGGGTCGGCAGGATTCTGCGCGGCGACATACTCCTTGGCGACCAGGTTCATACCGTCGCGCAACGGGGTGACCAAGCCGACATTGGCGGAGCGGAACAACCCCATCAGGGTGCGTCGGTCGAGGCTCTTGTTGAGATAGTGCAACGGCGTCCAGTCGAGGTCCGCCAGACGTCCATTGACGTGCCCGGCCACGGTTTCCAGCTGCTTGCGGATGGTCTGGTAGGTCTTCACGTCCGAGCGTGAGGTCGGGGCGATCTGGATGAATTCCACGTTGCGTCGATGCTCGGGGAAATGCTCGAGAAATTGCTCGTAGGCCTGGAAGCGCTCGACCAGCCCCTTGGAGTAGTCCAGCCGGTCGACGCTGATGAGGGTCTTGCGCAGCCTGCCGTCCGTGGTCTGCCCAATCATTGGGCGGCGCCCCCGGTAGGACTCGGCCAGACGGCGGATATCCTCAGGCATCACGCCGATGGGATAGACGCCGGCGCGGAAGTTCTGTCCGTAGGCGCTCAGGCTGCCGTCCGCCTTGACCACCCCGCCCACTTCGCGGCTGATGTAGTCCTGGAAGGCCAGCCGGTCGGTTTCGGTCTGGAAGCCGATCAGATCGTAGTAGCAAAAGGTTCGAAACAGATCTTCGTGCGGGGGGATGGCGGTGAGGACTTCTGGCGCTGGAAAGGGGATATGCAGGAAGAAGCCGATGCGGTTAGTGATGCCCAGCTGACGACAGACAGCGGCGAAGGGAATCAGGTGGTAATCGTGGATCCAGAGGATGTCGTCGGGGCGCAGCAAAGGTTTGAGCTTTTCAGCCAGCATCGCGTTGACCCGCCGATAGCCCTCGTACTCCTCACGGCAGTAGCGCGCCAGATCGATACGGTAATGGAAGATCGGCCAGAGCGTGGCATTGGAAAAGCCGCGGTAGTACTGGTCGTAGTCCGACTTGCTGAGGCCCAGGGTGACGTAGGTGATATTGCCGATGGTCTCGCAGGCAGTCTCCGGTCTCTTGCTGACTTCCCCACTCCAGCCGAACCAGATGCCGCCATTCTGCCGCAATGCATCGTACACGCCCACGGCCAGTCCCCCCGCAGCGACCTTGCCCTCGCGGATAGGAGCGACCCGATTGGAAACCACGACTAGACGGTTCATGGATAAACCTCCGATTTGAGAGGCTGGACCAACTCGTCCAGCCATTTTTCCACCGCCGTGACAGAATCCAACCGCTGTCGCGCGGCCGTCTCGCCGGGGCCTACCTTGAACGAATGCCCTCCCAGAACGTTGACCGCCTGGAAACCGGCTTCGTCGGTGAGATCGTCGCCGACGAATACCGGCACCCGACCGCTGAACGGCGGCTCGCGCATGAATTCGCGGATCACTTCCCCCTTGTTGGCCCCACGGGGCTTGAGCTCGAACACGCACTTGCCCGGCTGCAGAGTCAGCAGTTCGGCATGACGGCGGGCGAAATCCTCGGCCAGGGTGCGGGCGATCGCCTCCAGCTCGGGTGCCAGACGGAAATGCAGCGCGAAGGCCAGGCCCTTGTTCTCCAGATGCAGGCCGGGGTGCCGGGCGCAGGCCTGCACCAGTTCGTTCTCGACCCGGCGCAGGGCCTCCGGGTCCAGGCTCAACCGGCGCAGCCGCCCGTCGGCGTCACGGCGCTCGGCGCCATGCACGCCCGCGGCCGGCAATCGCAACGGATCGAACAAACGGTCGAGATCCTCCAGCCGACGCCCGGAAATCACAGCGATCGGAACACCGACGGCCTGGAGCCGGTCAAGAGCAGCGAGGATGACAGTGGGAATAAATACCAGCTCCGGGCGGGGCTGTATCTCGGCAAGCGTTCCGTCCACATCGAAGAAGAAGGCGCAGCTCTGCAGGTCCTGCGCACTTGGGGGGCATTGACCGTTCATATCGATTGGGACCGCCAATCAGCGGCGCAGTTTCGCCACACCTGGATCAATGGCACAGGAGCAGCCGGCTCATGCCGGCCGGCGGCCTGCCTGAATCATCTGCCGTGGCGCGGGTCACACCCTGCAAGAACGCAGCCCCGGCAGGAGGTTCCCATGAAACATCGCAAACCCCAAGTGCAGGAAATCGATGACATCGAGGATCGCATGGGCTCGCTGGAGCCGCTGGATTTCAGCGACCGTAAGGATGAGCGCCAAGGTCATGCCGGCGATCTGCGGCCGGCCGAGGAGCTGCGCGAGGAATTCCCGCCGGAACGGGTCCGCGAGGCTGGCATGACCGGTGGCGAAATACCAAATGGCCAGCCGACCATGGATGATGCGGATCTGGAAATCCTTATTCTGGAAAATGGCGCCCGCTCGCCGCGGGAGCGCGGCCACGGGCTACCGGCAGACGAGAATCTGAGCATCGTCTCTGCCGACCGGATCGGCGCAGGCGGCGGTCTGGACGAGGCCGAAGTGGCACGTGTCCTCCCCCTCGACGGTCAGCCTTGGGACGGTCCTGCGGACAAGGAGGCCGAGTCAGACGAGGAAGTCCTTTCCGATGAGGAACTCAAAGGCCCCGCACCACTGGATTCGTCGCACGACAGAGCATCGTGAGCGCTCAATCCAGCAGGGTGCAGGCCATCACCAAGGCGTCCTCGCGTCCGCCGGCGGCCGGGTAGTAGTCGCGCCGCCGGCCAACCTCGTTGAAACCGTAGCGCTCGTAGAGCCGGTAGGCGGAGCCGTTGCTGGCCCGCACCTCGAGGAAGCACTCCGCGGCCTGGCGCTCCCGTGACCGAGCCATCAGATGTTCCAGCAGCCGCAGACCGAGCCCACGGCCCTGGTTCTGTGGCTTGACGGTGATGTTCAGGAGGTGCACCTCGTCAAGGATCACCTGGATCACCCCATGGCCGACTTGCTGGCCGCCCTCGAACATCAGCCAGCATTCATAAGACTTCAGGGCATCCTGAAAGATGCCGCGGGTCCAAGGGTGGCTGAAGGCAGCGTATTCGATCTTCAGCACCATATCCAGATCCGCTTCGGTCATTGGGCGAAAGCTAATCGCATCATTCATTCACGGACATCCAGCGCACACGTACTCGGCGCATGGCGCGCCACAGCTCGGCCTTGCGGGCCGGTTCATCCATCAGGGTTTCCAGACCGGGCAGCGCCCAAGCCGGCGGCAGACCCTCGATCTGCAGTTCGCGACTGCAGGCATCGGCCTCGACCGCGCCAGCGAAACGCAGCGCCGGCAGGCCGACCAGCCACAGGCAGGCGCACTCACCCTCCTCCTCCAGCCGCGCGGCGACAAAGGTCTGCACGTATTCCAGCGCCGCCTGAGGCCCCTGGTCCAGATTGCCGCCCCTTAGCAGCGGCCAGCGTACCGGCTCACCGAGCGGGCGCGGGCTGTCCACCAGGCCGGCGGCGCGCAAGAGGTCCCTGAGCAGCAAATAGGCTGGGTCACGGCTCTGGAAGGGGTCACCGGTGGGCAGCTCGACCAGCAACGCGCAGCGCCCGGCGCGCAGCAACTGCAGAGCGAAGCGCGGCGGCGGCATCGGCGCAGCCCTGGGCGCGGCGGGCTCGACCGCGCGATCGCTGGCGGCCGCGACTGGCGCTTCGGTCCTGGCGGCGGGGCGCGGCACCTCGATCTTCGGTCGGGCAATCATCGACCGCGGGCCCTGGAGTGGAACGACGGGCGCCGCTTCCGGGCGCACCGGCGTCGGTGCCTCGACAGGCTCCAGTGGTTCGAGCAACTCCGGACGCGACGGCGCGGCGAACGGCAGCGCCACCCGCGGCAGCCAGCTGACCACCTGCATGGCGCCGAGATAAGCGCGGCGACGGGCCTCGTCGATCAAACGTCAGCCGCCTGCGGGTGGGCCTTGGGCACGCCGGCCCGCATCAGGTTCAGCGCATTGATGTAGGCCTTGGCCGAAGCCACCAGGATGTCGATGTCGGCGCCGTTGCCATTGACGATGCGCCCGCCCGTCTCCAGACGCACCGTGACTTCGCCTTGGGAGTCGGTGCCTTCGGTGATGGCATTGACCGAATAGAGCTGCAGATTGGCCTGGGAAGCGGCGATCGACTCGATGGCCTTGAAGATCGCATCCACCGGGCCTGCCCCCTCGGCCGTCGCCTCCTGTTCGCGGCCGGCGACGGCGAGCAGCAGGTGCGCCCGCGGTACCGTGCCGCTCTTCGAGACGACCTCCAGTGAGTGCAGACGGTAGTGTTCCGGTGCTTCCTCATCCTGGGCTTCGGAGACCAGCGCCTGCAGGTCTTCGTCGAAGATCTCGTGCTTCTTGTCGGCCAGCGCCTTGAAGCGGGTAAAGGCGGCATCCAGCGCGCCATCGTCGGCGAGCTGGATGCCCAGCTCCTCCAGGCGGGTGCGGAAGGCGTTGCGTCCGGAATGCTTGCCCAGCACCATCTTGTTGGTGTGCCAGCCGACCGACTGCGCCGACATGATCTCGTAGGTCTCGCGGTTCTTGAGCACGCCGTCCTGGTGGATGCCCGACTCGTGGGCGAAAGCGTTGGCACCGACGATGGCCTTGTTCGGCTGTACCGGGAAGCCGGTGATCCCCGACACCAGCCGCGAGGCGGCGAGGATGTGCGGGGTATCAATGTTGGTGTAGACGCCGAGCAGGTCGTGGCGGGTCTTGATCGCCATGACGATCTCTTCCAGCGCGGCGTTGCCGGCGCGCTCGCCGAGGCCGTTGATAGTGCATTCCACCTGACGCGCCCCGGCCACCACTGCGGCCAGCGAGTTTGCCACCGCCAGGCCCAGGTCGTTATGGCAGTGCACCGAGAATACCGCCTGATCGGCGTTGGGGATGCGTGCGAGCAGTTGGCCGATCATCTCGCCGTACTGGTGCGGAATGGCATAGCCGACGGTGTCCGGGATGTTGATGGTGCGTGCGCCGGCATCGATAGCCGCCTCGATGATCCGGCAGAGGAAATCGACTTCCGAACGGCCGGCATCCTCGCAGGAGAACTCCACGTCGGCGCACAGGCCGCGCGCTTTCTTCACTGCCCGCACGGCCTGCTCGACCACTTGGTCGGGCTGCATGCGCAACTTGTACTGCATGTGGATCGGGCTGGTGGCGATAAAGGTATGGATACGCCCCGAATTGGCGCTCTTCAGCGCCTCGGCGGCGCGCTCGATGTCCGCGTCTACGGCACGCGCCAGGCTGCACACGATGCTGTCCTTGATACTCTCGGCGATCGCCTTGACCGCCTCGAAGTCACCCGGACTGGCAATGGCGAAGCCGGCCTCGATCACGTCCACCTTGAGCCGCTCCAGTGCCTTGGCGATGCGCAGCTTCTCTTCCTTGGTCATGGAGGCGCCTGGGCTCTGTTCGCCGTCGCGCAGGGTGGTGTCGAAGATGATGACGCGGTCTTTGCTGCTCATTCGCGGGCTCCTCATGGCCCCGCCGGGCGAGCGGCGGGGTTCGGGCATTGTTTAAGCTTGCCGTGGACAAGCCAATAGCGGAATTGTGGCCGGAAACGTGGCAGGCGGAAAGCAGCCGGGGGCGAATCCAGGAGGCCTTCGAGACGACGGCCTGCCGTCAGAAACGACGAAGGGCCGCAGCATCGGTCCTAATCCAGAGCTACTTCTTCTCTTTCTCCAGGGCGATCTTCGGCGCCCACTGCAGCCACTCGTCATTCGCCTCGCCGAACAGCGGAAAGGTCTGCCCCGGGATCGCTGGCTTGCCCATCTGCTCACCTTCCGGGGTGGCGAAGGCTATGCCGCCCTCGAGCAGGGTTTCCAGCGATTCGGTACGCACCTGCGCGCCCTTGAGCAGGCCGAAATCGAAGCCGAAGCCACTGGTGTTCCAGAAGCGGCTGCCGCTGCGCACCAGCGGCGCGTAGCGCGGCTCGATGAGGATGCCGATCAGCACCCGATCGGCATTAGGGCCCAGCTCGAATCCGGTGACCTTGCCCACAGTGACCTCCCGGTAGGTGACCGGCACGCCCGCCTTGAGCGAGCCACGCCGCGGCGCGCTGAGCACCAGGTTGAGTCCGGCCTCCTGGGTAAAGGCGGCCGGCGCCTGGGACACGGCGACGAAACGGGTCTGCCGTGGGGAGTTATCCGGATCCGGGCGTACCTCGATATAGGGTCCGCTGATCAGGGTGTCCAGGTTGGCCGTACGCATCAGCCCCAGTTCGGGCCTGACCACCCAGAACAGGCTGCCGGCGCGGGCGATGCGCTCGGTAGCCTGGGTGATCCGGGCGTCGAGCAGCACCGACTGCAGGTCCTCGCTCAACTCGACCCGCTCCACCTTACCGACGTCCATCCCCTTGTAGCGGATCGGCGTACCGGCCTTCAGCCCGTCGCCACTGTCCACGCGGATCTGCAGCTCCAGCCCTGCCTGCAGGGCGCTCTCGCGGTCGGCATGCAGCGTATAGCGTGGAATCCGCCGGGTACTGGCGGGCACCTTGGGATCCGGCGTTTCGAAGGCGATGCCGCCGGCCAGTAGGCTCTGCAGGGACTCGCTCTTCACCTCAATCCCGGACAGGCCGCCAGTCAGGGTGATGCCACTGGCGTTCCAGAAGCGCGTCGAGCCGTTCACCAGACTGGCGTACTCCGGCTCGATGTGCACGCCCAGCAGCACACGGCGGCGGTTGCGGGACAGCTGGAAACTCTGCACCGAACCGACCTTGATCTGCCGGTAAAGCACCGGGCTGCCAATATCCAGCGAGCTCAGGGTGTCGCTGCTCAGCACCAGATGCAGGCCAGGAGCGCCAAGATCCATTGGCGGCGCCTTGGAGCGGGCAACGAATGCACGCTTGGCCGCTGCGCCCCTCTCGCCCGGACGCATGGCGATGTAGTTGCCCCTCACCAGCGCCTCAAGGCCGGTGACGCCGCCCAGGGAGATCGATGGCTTGACCACCCAGAAGTCGGTTCCCTCAAGCAGGTAGTCCTCGGCCAGAGGGTCCAGGGTCAGCTCGGCCGTGGCGCTGGAAAGGCCGGGCTTGATCTTCAGCGTCTTCAGGATGCCGGTCTGGATGCCCTTGTACACCACCGGGGTGCGCCCGGCCTCCAGCCCCTCGAAATCACTCAGCTTGAGCATGACCTTGATGCCGGTCTGAGCGGCGTCAAAGCTGTCATAGAGGCGAAACGGCAAGCGCGGATCGGTGGGCGGGCTGTCCTGGCGGTTTTCCGGCGTGGCGAAGGCGATGCCGCCAGCCACGATACTGGCCAGGGACTCGGTGCGGAACTTGACACCACCGAGCCCCGCATCGACCGTGATGCCGCTGGCATTCCAGAAACGCGTGTGCTTGCGCACCAGATGGGCATAGGCCGGCTCAACGAAGATCTTGATCTCCACCGTACTCAGGTCCTCAGCCAGCTGGTAGCTTTTTACCCGACCGACCTGGATCTGCTTGTAGAACACTGGGCTGTCTCGATTCAGCGAGCCCAGCCGCTCGGCCTTCAGGGTGATATGCAAGCCCGGCGTACTGTCCGGCAACGGCGGCTCTTCGGACAAGGCGGTGAACTTCTCGCTTGGCTCGCCATCCCCCGGACTGACCGCAATGTAGTTGCCCGATACCAGAGTTTCCAGGCCGGTGATGCCAGCCAGGGTGACCCGCGGCTTGACTAGCCAGAAACGCGTATTGCTGCGCAGATAGGACTCAACCTCCTTGTTCATTTCCAGCGTGGCGATCACCCCCTTGTTCGAGCCTTCGTCATCCAGGGTGAGCTCCACGACCTTGCCAACCGGCATTCCCTTGTAGATCACCTCAGTCTTGTTGACCTGAATACCCTCGCCGCTGGAAAAGCGCACCTGAATCTCGATGCCAGCCTGGCTATAGGCATGCCAAGCTAGCCAGGCGCCGATCAGCAAGGCGATCAGCGGCAGCACCCAGATCGCTGACCAGGTAGAAGCCGGGCGAGCCCTGGCCTCGGGCAGGTCATTCATGCTCATCGTCGGACTCCGTGTTGTCCCAAATCAGGCGTGGATCGAAGGTAACGGCCGCCAGCATGGTCAGGATCACCACAGTGGCGAAGGCGACGGCTCCCAGGTTCGGCTCGACCTTGGCCAAGGTGCCGAAATTGACCACGGCCACCAAGATGGCTATGACGAAGATGTCCAGCATCGACCAGCGGCCAATCCATTCGATAAAGCGGAACATGATGATGCGCTGACGGGCGGATAGCGGCTGGTGACGCTGCACGGAAATCAGCAGCAGAGCGATGCCGACCAGCTTGAAGGTAGGTACTAGGATGCTTGCCACGAACACCACCAACGCAACAGGCAGGGATCCCATATGCACCAGGGCGATCACGCCGGATATAATGGTGTCCGGCTCTCCCTTGCCAAGGGAGCTGACGGTCATGATGGGCAGCAGATTGGCCGGGATATACAGGATGGCCGCGGTAAGCAGTAGTGCCCAAGTGCGCCCCAGGCTATTCGGGTGGCGCGCATGCACTCGCGCGCCACAGCGAACGCAGTGTTGCCCGCTGAGGCCCTTTTCATGCCGATTCAGCTGATGGCATTCCGGACAGACGAGAATACCCGCATCAATGGCTCGCATGGGCTCTCCCCCGGGACAGGCCTTCCCAGACTTGGTGCGGTGACATGGTGACCTCCAGCCAGACTTGTACCAGAAGCAGGCAGACGAAGCAGACCAGCCCTGCCCCAACCGCCAGATCGGCTAGGGAGACCAGCTTGACGATCGAAACCAGGATGCCCATGAAGTAGACCTCCAGCATCCCCCACTCGCGTAGATAGTGGTAGATGCGATACAGCAGCAGGCCATAACCGCGACCGACATCCCAGCGGATGCTCAACAGGACCGCTAATTGGCAGAGCAGCTTGAGCAACGGAATCCCCATGCTGCAGAGAAAGACGACCACGCCAATACCCCGCAGGCCACTTTCATAAAGAGCGGCAACAGCGCTCCAGACCGTGTCCTGGGTCGTCTGGCCCAGAAGACGAAGGTGCAAAATCGGCAGGAAATTGGCCGGCACATAGAGCAGCAAGGCGGCAATGACCAGCGCCAGACTGCGCCCCAGCATATGGGGCCGATGGCTGAACAGTTCGAAACCGCAGCGGGGGCACTCGGCATGCTCACCCGCTACGAGCTTGGGCTTGAGCATCAGCAGGTCGCACTCATGGCAGGCAACCAGCTCATTTAGAGGAAGCCCTGTAAGATCAGGGGACCTGTTCAAATCATGCATGGCAAGTGCCCAAGTGAAACGGTCGCCCATTTTAAACGAGCATGGAGGCTTGTAGGATGCCTCTCCTTAGCGAGCCCAAGCAAAAACCCCCGAGCCGCTGTCGTGGCTCGGGGGTTCGGGATAGGCGCTTGACGATGACCTACTCTCGCATGGGGAAACCCCACACTACCATCGGCGATG
>NZ_BAAGYK010000171.1:1357-6455 GCF_054779355.1 Azotobacter armeniacus | reverse complement strand
CAGCTCGGCCGGCAGTTCCAGGCGGTGCCGAGCGGCTCGGTACTGGCCGTCGGCCCGCCTCGGGCGGTCCGTCGGCAGTTGCAGCACCGGGTGCATTTCGCCCAGTTGCGCCTTCCAGTATTCGAGTTGCCGATCCTTCTCGCCTGCCTCCAGCCAGTTCCTCTGCCACAGGGCATAGTCGGCGTACTGGATCGGCAGGGGCGGCAAGCTCGCCTCCCCGCCTTGCAGCCGTGCCCGGTACTGCGCCACGAACTCGTCCACGATCACCTGCATCGACCAGCCGTCCGACACGATATGGTGCATTGCCACCACCAGCACGTGCGCATCCGTCCCCTCGCGGATCAGGCCCACCCGCAGCAGCGGGCCATTCGTCAGATCGAACGGTTCGCCCTGCAGGCGCCGCACCTCTTCGGCCAGGCGAGTCTCGCGCTCGCCGGCAGCGATCCCGCCGAGATCGACCAGCGCAATCCCGATCTCGGCGTGCTCCCGAATGACCTGTTCGCCCCCTCCCTCGGCAGTGGTTCGGAACACCGTGCGCAATGCTTCATGGCGGGCGACCAACGCCTCGAAGCTCGCGCGCAGCGCCTGTACATCCAATCGCCCCTTGAGGCGGAGCGCTCCCGCGATGTGGTATGCCGTGCTTCCAGGCTCCAGTTGCCACAGGAACCATTGGCGTATCTGGGCATAGGAGAGCGGGCACCGACTCCAGACGGACCTATCGCGAACCAGAACGGGAAATTGACCGATAGTCAGCCCCTCGGATCGAATCTTCAGATAGACCGCTCGGCGCTGTTCGATAGTCAATTGAGAAAAACGTTCTGCAACACGGTGAGTAATTGCGTTTTCCATAATTTAGGCGCTCTCCAAGCTGTCAATAAAGGAGTCGATCTCCGAAAGCGCCTGCTCCGCGGAGTCCTTTTGGGCTTGTTCGGCAATAAGCAAGGCCATATCCGCCAGCGCCGGAAGCCGGAAGACATCCCCGACAACCAACTGCTTATGCATCACACTTTGAACACGAGCCGCTACCCGCACTGCCGCCAGCGAATGCCCGCCCAGCTCGAAGAAGTTGTCGTGCCGCCCCACCCGCTCCACGCCCAGCACCTCGGCCCAGATCGCCGCCAGGGCTTCCTCCATTTCCCCTTGCGGCGGTTCGTAGTCTTGGCTGTACGCAAGCTCGGGCTCGGGCAGTGCCTTCCTGTCGATCTTGCCGTTAGCGTTAAGAGGTAAAGCCTTCAGCACCACCACCACGCTCGGCACCATGTAGTCCGGCAATATACGGCCCAGCCGCTCACGCAGCGCGCCGCCGTCGGGAACCTGCTCAGCCTGCACCGATACGTAGCCCACCAATCTCGCCCCACCTGGTCCCTCCTGGGCCACCACCACCGCCTCGCGCACTTCCGGCTGGGCCAGCAGTTGCGCCTCGATCTCGCCCAGCTCGATGCGGAAACCGCGCATCTTCACCTGGTGGTCGATGCGCCCCACGTACTCCAGTTGCCCTTCCGCGTTCCAGCGCACCAGATCGCCGGTGCGATAGAGCCGCCCACCTTTCTCGTCGAACGGATCGGCCACGAAGCGCTCGGCGGTCAGCCTGACCCGGTTCAAGTAGCCACGCGCCAAGCCGGCACCGCCTAGGTACAGCTCGCCTGCCACCCCCCGGGGCATTGGATTCAGCTCGCTATCGAGCACTATCGCCTTACGATCTCCGACGGGCCTGCCAATTGGCGCATACCCAGCCTTGAAGCTGGTTGCATTTTCTGCCTTCCATAGGACTGGTGTGACCACGGCCTCAGTCGGCCCATACCCGTTGATCAGGATCTCAGGCTTCAGGTGACGGCAAACGGCCTTGAAACCCTCCTGCGGCATAGCTTCACCACCAAATGAATACAAACGCACCGGCGGACGGATACCGTGCTCGCGCGCACAATGAGCCAGCTCCTGGAGATAGACAGGAGGGAAACCGGCATTGGTTACGCCGTGAACCCGCAAGGCCACCAAGGTTTGTTCTACTGTCCATAAGGCGGCATCACGTAACACCAGTGAAGCTCCGCAGCTCAAAGCCGTGAGCAATCTCTCGTGCGCACCATCGAACGAAAACGAGAGGAAGTGCAGTTCTGTAGACTGTGGCCCCATCTCATACAAGGCTGCTGTTTCCTGGCAGTGCATACTGAAAGGTCCATGACTGACTACCACCCCCTTGGGCCGCCCCGTGGAGCCCGAGGTGTAGATCACATAGGCTAGGTTGTCCCCGTGCAGCGCAACCTGCGGGTCGTATTCGGGCGCGCCGTCGAGGTCAAGGCTGTCCAGCTCCAGCGTGGTCGGCGCCTGACCGGGAATGCGTCCGGTGAGATGGCTTTGCGTCAGCAGCAGGCCGATGCCGCTGTCCTCGACCATCCAGGCCAGGCGCTCGTCGGGATAATCCGGGTCCAGCGGCACATAGGCCCCGCCGGCCTTGAGGATGGCCAACAGTCCCACGATCATCTCGACCGAGCGCTCGACGAAGATCCCCACCCGCGTTTCGGGCGCGACGCCCAGCTCGATCAGCCGGTGCGCCAGGCGGTTGGCCCGGCGGTTCAGCTCGGCGTAGCTCAGCGCTTCGTCGCCGAAGACCAGCGCCGTGGCCTGCGGACGCTCCTGTGCCTGGCGCTCGAACAGCCGGTGCACCGGCTCGGCGTCCGGGTAGCGCTGCTCATTCTCGCCCCACTGGCGCAGCTGCTGCCGCTCCTGCCCGCTCATCACTTGCAGTTCGCATGCAAGCTGCCCGGGCCGCCCGGCCAGGGCCTCGACCAGCCCCTCGATCGCCGCCCGCATGTAGTCGCACAGGCGCTGCGCGCCCACCGACCTCGTCACCTGCGCCACCAGCTCGAAGCCTTCGCCCAGGTCATCCACGGAGATGCCCAGCGGATAGTTGGTGCGCTCCTCGCCGCCGAGCGCTTCCATGCCCTCCCAGACATGCGCCCCCTCTTCCTCGGCCCGTGGGCTGTAACGATAGTTGAGCAGGGCCGAGAACAGCGGTGTCCCCCCCGGCACGGCGCTGCAACGCTGCGCCAACGACAGGCTGGCGTGCTCGTGATGCAACAGCCCGGTCAGCGTCGCATGGGTTTCCCGCAGGCACTGCTCGACGTTTCGCGCGCCCAGTCGGATGCGGATCGGCAGCGTGTTGATGAACAGGCCCAGCGCCCGTTCGGCGCCCTCACCGCCTTGCATCCGCCCGAACAGCACCGTGCCGAACACCACATCGTCCTTGCCCGTGGTCCTGGCCAGCACCAGGGCCCAGGCCAGATGGAAGAGCGTGGCGGCAGTCACCCCATGGCGCTGGGCCTGGCGCCTTACATCCATTGCCAGCTCCGCGGCCAGCGGCAGCCGAACCTCCTCGACTGCGGTCCCGTCACCTTGCACGTCCAGCAGACCGAACGGTGCCGTCGGCTCCTCCACGTCGCCCAGCAGCTTCGAGAAGAAGGCTTCGTGCTCGGCCGGGCTCACCCCCAGGCGGGCCTGGGCGACGAAGCGCCGGAACGGTACCGGCTCGGGCAGTTCGTCCTGGCGGCCCTGCTGGATCAGCGCGATCTCTTCGACGATCAGCTCCAGCGTGGTGTGGTCCAGCACCAGGTGATGGCTGGGCAATTGCAGCAGCCAGCGTCCTTGTGCGGCATCGTGCATGGCCGCCGCCCGGATCATCGGCGCCTGGCGCACGTCGATGCGATAGTGGCTGGGATGGACGTGGGCGTTGAGGCGATCCGCCGCACTTTCCGCCACGGATTCGCCGTCTTCCTCCAACCATTCGAGCGGTAACGGCGCCTGCCTGTGGACGACCTGCACCGGTTCCTTGAGCCCTTCCCAGAGCACCGCTGTGCGCAGGATGTCGTGGCGGGCGATCACCTGGTCGAAGCTGTCGATGAAACGCCTCAGGCGCTCCTCGCTGTCGAAGCTCAGCAGGTGCGGGGTGACATAGGCATCCCCCCGGCTCTGCAGCAGGTGGTGGAAGAGAATGCCTTCCTGCAACGGCGCCAACGGGTAGATGTCCTGGATATTGGCGGCGCCGCCCGGCACCGCGGCTTCTATGCGGCCGATCTGCTCGGCACTGAGCTCGATCAGGGTGAGCATCTCGGGCCGGATCGCCTCGCAGCCCGCGGGGATACCGTTGGGGGGCACGACCACCTCGCGCCGCTCGCTGCCCTGCATGAGCGCTTGCGCAAAGGCGGCGAGCCGGGGCTGCTCGAAAAGGGTGCGCACCTGTACCGCCCAGCCCTGCCCGCGAATGCGCTCCAGCAACCTCAACGCCAGCAGGGAATGCCCGCCCAGCTCGAAGAAGTTGTCCTGGCGTCCCACGCGTTCCACGCCCAGCACCTCGGCCCAGATCGCCGCCAAGGCTTGTTCGACCTCCCCCTGCGGCGCCTCGTAGGTCCGGTCGTTTGTGAAATCGGGCTCGGGCAGCGCCTTGCGGTCCACCTTGCCGTTGGCGTTCAGCGGCAACGCATCCAGCACCACCAGGGCGCCCGGCACCATGTAGTCCGGCAGCACCCGGGCCAGCCGCTCGCGCAGCATCGCGCCGTCGAGATCCTGCCCCGACACGTAGCCCACCAGCCGTGCCCCGCCCGGCCCCTCCTGGGCCACCACCACCGCCTCGCGCACCTCGGGCTGGGCCAGCAGCTGCGCCTCCACCTCGCCCAGTTCGATGCGCAGGCCGCGAATCTTCACCTGTTGGTCGAGGCGCCCCAGGTACTCCAATTGCCCTTCCGCATTCCAGCGCACGAGGTCGCCGGTGCGGTACAGCCGTCCGCCCTCCGGGTCGAACGGGTCGGCCACGAAGCGCTCGGCGGTCAGGCCCGCGCGGCCCAGATAGCCGCGCCCCAGGCCGATGCCGCCCAGGTACAGCTCGCCCGCCACTCCCGGCGGCACGGCATTCAGCGCCGCGTCGAGCACCTGGGTGCGGATGCCGGCGAGCGGCCGGCCGATCGGCACCTGGCTCTGCCCGTCGTTGCGGCAGCTCCAGTGGGTGACGTCGATGGCCGCCTCGGTCGGGCCGTAGAGGTTGTGCAGCGCCGCCTGCGGCAGCCGCTCGAACACCGCGTTCTGCGCCTCGGCCGGCAGCGCCTCGCCA
>NZ_BAAGYK010000171.1:0-1247 GCF_054779355.1 Azotobacter armeniacus | reverse complement strand
TGCGCGAGGAAGGCCTGCAGCATCGAGGGCACGAAGTGCAGCGTGGTCACCCGGTGCCGGCGGATCAACTCGACCAGCCGCGCCGGGTCGCGATGGTCGCCCGGATTGGCCACCACCAGCCGGGCGCCGACCATCAGCGGCCAGAAGAACTCCCAGACCGAGACGTCGAAGCCGAACGGGGTCTTCTGCAGCACCGTGTCCGCGTCGCCGAGCCGATAGGCGTCCTGCATCCACACCAGCCGGTTGTAGAGCGAGCGATGCCGGTTGGCCGCGCCCTTGGGCCGGCCGGTGGAGCCCGAGGTGTAGATCACGTAGGCGAGGTTGTCGCCGTGCGGCTCGATCGGCGGGTCGTGTTCGGGTTCGCCGTCGAGATCGAGGCGGTCCAGTTCCAGCGTGGTCAGCGACCGGCTGCCGGTGATTCGCTCCCTGACGTGGCGCTGCGTGAGCAGCAGCCCGATGCCGCTGTCCTCGACCATGTAGCCCAGACGCTCGGCCGGATAGTCCGGGTCCAGCGGCACGTAGGCCCCGCCCGCCTTGAGGATGGCCAGCAGGCCCACCACCATCTCGACCGAGCGCTCGACCGCGATGCCCACCTTCGTCTCCGGCGCGACGCCCAGGGCGATCAGCCGGTGCGCCAGGCGATTGGCCCGGCGGTTCAGCTCCGCGTAACTCAGTTCTTCGTCATCGAAGACCAGCGCCGTGGCCTGCGGCCGTTCGCGCACCTGCCGCTCGAACAGCCGGTGGATCGGCCCGGCATCCGGGTAGCGCTGCGGGTTCTCACCCCACTGGCGGAGCTGGGCCTGCTCGGCTTCGCTCAGCAGCTCCACGTCGCCCAGCGCCAGCTCCGGCCGTTCGGCCAGCGCGCGCAGCACCGCCAGGTAGTGCCCCGCCAGACGCTCGATGGTCTGCGCCTCGAACAGCTCCACGGCATAGCTGAAGCTCGCGCGGACCTGCCCGTCGGAGTGCTCGCGGGTGTCCAGCGTCAGCTCGAACTGCGCCGCCTGATCATCCAGCGCATAGTCTTCCAGCTCCAGCCCGGGCAGTTGCCGCAAGGCCCGGTAATCCCCGCGCTGATGGTTGAACATCACCTGGAACAGCGGGTTGAGCCCCAAGCCGCGCTCGGGCTGCAACGCCTCGACCAACTGCTCGAACGGCAGGTCCTGGTGCGCCTGCGCGCCCAGCGCCGCCGCCCTGGCCTGCGCCAGCACCTCGCCCAGGCCCATGCGCCCGTGCACGACGTTGCGCAG
>NZ_BAAGYK010000170.1:0-38791 GCF_054779355.1 Azotobacter armeniacus | reverse complement strand
TGCTCGGCAGGCGAAGGCACTCAGGGACCGCGTCTGCACGAGTGGGCCTATCTGGAGCTGGCAGACCTGAAGGCCAGTGACCATGGCCTATCCGCGACAGGACTGTGGACACGGGGCCTGCTGATTCGCCGCCGCCTGGTCGATGGGGAACTGGCCTGTTTCACCACCTGGGCGCCGGCCGGCACGCCCCTGGAAAAGCTGGCCTGGGTAGAAGGCCATCGCTGGTCGATCGAGGCCTCCTTCGAAACCGCCAAGAACGAACTGGGGCTCGAGCATAACGAGGCCCGCTCCTGGCATGGCTGGCATCGCCATGTGTCGCTGGTCATGCTGGCGTTTGCCCTGCTGGCCGCGATCCGTCACCGTGCCAATGCCCTGCCGTGCTCAAAAAAACAGACACAGCCTCTCGTCCCCGTGCAGAGTTGATCCGCTGGTCCATGCAGGAAATCCGCCGCATCGTCACCCGCCTGGCACAGCGCCTGATCGATCCGGCACAGATCATTGCCTGGTCATGTTGGCGAAGGGCTCATCAGGCCGGGGCCAGGCGGGCTCATCTCACTTCCAAAATGCAACTGTAGTGTTAGGAGCGTCAATGTGCCGATGGAGCGCTTCTTCAGAAGCCTGAAGTCGGAATGGAGCCAGACCTCAGGCTATCGCAGCCGCGAAGAAGCTGAGGCCGACGTTTATCCTCGAATGAAGCGCTAAAGTCCGACAGGCTGCTAGGATTGCATCGCCTTGGCGATGGCCTCGATATGGTCACCGAAGACATCGAGCTCCTCTGCCATGATGAGGCCAGCCATGTGTAGACCCATCAGCACCCCAAACAGCTGGGAGCCTGCCACTCGATCACCCTGCCCCAGGCGCTTGCACAAGATATCGATCACCTTGCCGGCGGCGAATGGATCAGGCAGGTCGGCCACAGCCAGAGCATCGGTGATATCGATGGCGAGCCGGACAGCGTCGGGGCCGTAGGTTTTCAGCTTGGCTAGCTCTTCCTGGCGGTTGATTCGCGGGGAAGACATGGGGGCGCTCCTGTTCGGCTTGGGGCGGTGTATGTGCAAAACAAGCCGGTGAAGGGATAATACGCCAAAGGCTTTTTGGTAAATAAAAAGGCTATGTCTGAGTTAGGGCCTGTTGACGTCACATGGGGAGCCATGGAAACCCACAGGCCATGGTCACCATGCTCTCGTGATTTCGCTTCAGCCTGTCGTAGCGGAACGCCACGGCGCGGTAATGCTTCAGCCGCGCAAAGGCATTCTCGACCAGATGCCGGTAGCGATACAGCCCCCGGTCCAGATCGGCATTGCCCTTGATCGAGTTGCGCTTTCGGGGAATGACCGCCCGGGCACCCTGCGCCTCGATCCGTTCGCGGATGCGCTCACTGTCATGGCCCTTGTCGGCCACGATCACCGCGGCGGACGGCAGCTGTGCAATCAGCTCGGGGGCCGAGCTACAGTCATTGACGTTTCCCCCGGTGATCTCGAAGGCCACAGGCAATCCATGTGCATCGACGGCCAGGTGGAGCTTGCTCGTGTTTCCTGCCCGGCTTTTGCCGATGGCTTCGGGCTGGTCGCTGGCCGCACCGGCACTGTGCTGGTGGGCCTTCACATAGGTACCGTCGATGAACGCCCACTCGAAGTCGGGTTCCTCGATCAGCCTGTTGAAAACCTTGAGCCACTTGCCGGCCGCCGACCACGCATTGACGCGCTTGCAGACCGAGTTCCAGCGCCCGAAGGCGCTGGGCAGGTCTCTCCAGGGGCAGCCTGCACGCATCCGGTAGAGCATCCCCTCGACCGTCATGCGCAGACCCGGCTTGTGGTGAATGGCTTGCTGAAGCAGAACCTTTTCCAGCTTCGACCAGCGTTCGTCGGTGAGCATCGATCGGGGCATTGCCAGCCTGCGGAGGGATCGCTGTGGGAACCTTGATTTTGCAGGCTTTCCCGCCCTCATCGACCCCTCTGGCTCGAAACGTCAACACCCCCTAGGGAAAAAGAGTTCCCGATTCTGGTGAAATACGATCGTCCCCTTGCCCGAGTTTCCCGATGAAGCAACTGTCCTTCGCCGATGCCGGTTGGATGCAGGCTCAACTCTACCTCCTATCGATCGTCAGCCTCAGTACCGTCAGAGTGCTTCGCACAACAGCTCCTGGCAATTCGCCGACGGTATCTCACCTATGTCTCCACCTGGCAGGGCTTCGTCTATGTCGCCATCGTCATCGACGTCTTCGCCCGGCAGCGTAGGGAACTCCTACGACAATACCCTGGCCGAGATCATCAACGGGCTTTACAAGGCTGAGGTGATCCACCGGCAGTCGTGGAGGAGCCGCGAGGCGGTGGAACTGGCGACGCTGGCCTGGGTGGACTGGATCAACCATCGACGGCTGCTGGAGTCGGTCGGCAACGTACCGCCCGTCGAGGCTGAAGCAGCCTATTATCGACAACTCGACGAGTCCGCCATGGCGGCGTTACTCACATCAATGAACCTTCGGAGTTTCCGGAGCGGTTCATCTACTGTACGAGCATGCCATGAAAGTGGTCTTTCTCCCCGAGCTTGGTCAGGGACACCGGCAGGTTTTCCACCTGGCGCTCCGCGGCATGCAGCGAAGGGCGCAGGCCCAGGGCAGCCAGCGCCATCTGCTCGATCACCGTGGAGAACAGCAGTTCGCGCGGATACTGGCGTTGCCGGTGGGCCTTGAACACCTCGTCGACCCAATCGGCCCACATGGCCCGCTCCAGCGCCAGGCGTGCCATGACACTGGCCGGTGCCTGCTTCTCGAACCGCGCCAGGACTGCATCCCACATCGTCTTGTTCCCTCTGATCGACTGCGACTGGCGAGGGAGTTTACTCAAAGACCTTGAAAGGAGTGAGCTTGAGAACTGCAGGCAATCCACTTATCGAACCGGGCTTGGCTGTTCAAACAAACGGGGCCACTTCTCATATCGCAGCGAAAAAGTCACCCAGGAACTCTTTCGGAGGATGGCATCGATAGCCAGTACGATGTCACCCTCGGGCACTATCCTAAAACCTCGCACGGCCTGAGAATCGATCCCCGCAAGTCACAACACCATTGACGCTGCGCAGCTCACGTGCTGCTTCTTGCAGTCGTGAGCCGCCAGAGTCTCCGACAATCAAGGAAGGGAAATCTATGAGCAATCAACGAATTGCATTCGTAACGGGCGGCATGGGTGGAATCGGGACTGCAATCAGTCAGCGCCTTTACAAGGAAAACTTCACTGTAATCGTCGGATGTACTCCGCAGTCCAAACGCAAGGATGGCTGGCTCGCCGCCCAGCGTGACAGCGGTTTCTGCTTCGAAGCCTGTGAACATGACGTGACCGACTGGGAAAGCACCCAGCGCGCCTTTGCCGAACTGCGGGAGCGCGTCGGCACGATCGATGTCTTGGTGAACAACGCCGGCATAACTCGCGACGCCAGCTTCCGCAAGCTCACTCCGGAAAGCTGGAGTGCGGTGCTCAACACTAACCTCAACGGCATGTTCAATACCACCAAGCAGGTCATCGAAGACATGCTCGGCAAGGGCTGGGGCCGTATCATCAACATCTCGTCCATCAACGGCCAGCGCGGCCAGTTCGGCCAGACTAACTACTCCGCTGCCAAAGCCGGCATCCATGGCTTCACCATGGCCCTGGCCCGCGAAGTAGCCAGCAAGGGCGTGACCGTCAACACCATCTCCCCTGGCTACATTCTCACCGAGATGACTGGCGCTATGCGTCCGGAAGTTCTCGAGCAGATCGCTGCCAGCATTCCGGTCGGCCGCCTAGGCCAGCCCGCGGAAATCGCCAGCATGGTTGCCTGGCTTGCCTCCGATGAGGCTGCCTATGCCACTGGTGCCGACTTCTCCATCAACGGCGGTCTGAACATGCAATGACGTCATTCGGGAAGCTACTAGGCTTTCCGATCAGGCTTCCCTATTCATACGAGGTTTTCCTTCATGAAAGAGGTTGTAATTGTCGCTGCAACTCGGACTGCAGTCGGCAGCTTCCAAGGGTCCCTGGCCAACATTCCCGCCGCAGAACTGGGCGCAGCAGTGATCCGTCACCTGCTCGAACAGACCAAGCTGGATGCTGCACAGGTCGAGGAAGTGATTCTGGGTCAAGTTCTCACTGCTGGCGTAGGCCAGAACCCGGCCCGCCAGGCAGTGATCAAAGCAGGCCTGCCCCACACGGTTCCGGCCATGACCCTGAATAAGGTCTGCGGCTCTGGCCTCAAGGCTCTGCACCTGGCTACCCAAGCCATCCGCTGTGGTGATGCCGATGTAATCATCGCTGGTGGTCAGGAAAATATGAGTCTCTCGCCCTATATTCTTCCTGGTGCCCGCACGGGCCTACGCATGGGCCATGCTAATCTTCTCGACAGCATGATTCAGGATGGTCTGTGGGATGCCTTCAACAACTACCATATGGGCATCACCGCAGAAAACCTAGTCGAGAAATTTTCCATCTCTCGGGAGGAACAGGACGCTTTCGCTGCCGCGTCCCAGCAGAAGGCGGTGGCGGCCATTGAAGCCGGTCACTTCCGGAGCCAGATTACGCCCATCACGATTCCCCAGCGCAAGGGAAATCCGATCGTTTTCGACACCGACGAGCAGCCGCGTGCCGAGACCACCCTCGAATCCCTGAGCAAACTCAAACCAGCTTTCAAGAAAGACGGAAGCGTCACAGCCGGCAATGCCTCCAGCATCAATGATGGCGCTGCCGCTGTGCTGCTGATGAGCGCCGAGAAAGCCAAGGCGCTCGGCCTGCCGATTCTGGCGCGAATCAAGGCTTATGCTAATGCAGCTGTCGATCCGGCCATCATGGGCATCGGCCCAGTTTCGGCCACTCGCCACTGCTTGGAAAAGGCGGGCTGGAGTCTGGATGAGCTGGATCTGATCGAAGCCAACGAAGCCTTCGCTGCCCAATCTCTGAGCGTTAGCAAGGAACTGGGGTGGGATACCAGCAAGGTCAACGTAAACGGCGGCGCCATAGCCATCGGCCACCCCATCGGGGCCTCCGGTTGCCGCATTCTGGTCACCTTAGTGCACGAGATGATTCGACGTGATGTAAAAAAAGGCTTGGCAACTCTCTGTATCGGTGGCGGACAGGGTGTAGCCCTTGCAGTGGAGCGTTGAATCCTGATGACCTAAACCTGCTCGACTAGCGATACGGATACGGGTGAGCCCTCACGGGCTCATCCGTATCCGTGTGCTGCCGACTGGCGTCCTGAATTGGCAATTCGCTCCGGAATGACAAGCGGCTACGGCAACGAGCGACCGCGACCTGAGAGATCGCCGTTCGCTTCAGGATACCAGTCCGCCATTGGCAATCGGACCAGGACTTCGATCCAGTCCGTGAATCTGTACGCTTTTCAGGATAAACGTCATGGATCAAGCCCCATCCTTCGCAAGTTTTTGGTCAGCTCAGACGCCTTTTGTCGCCCATTTCGCCTTGCAACAACTGCGCCTCTGGGTGAGCGCCTCACCTTGGTTCGCCGATACTGATAATGCGCAATGGTTCGACATTCCAGCAGAACGCCTGCACCAGATGCAGGCCGACTATCAGCGCGAATGGTACCAACTCGGCCTGCAGCTTCTTTCGAGGAAACCGTTCAGCTTCACAGACAAGCGTTTCGCCAGCGATAATTGGAGCTCCCCGCTCTTCGGCTCGCTGGCCTCTTACTATCTGCTCAACTCCCGTTATATGATGGAACTTCTTGAGGAGTTGAACATACACGAAGAGAAGCCCCGACAGCGCCTCTATTATCTGGTGGAGCAGGCCATCGCTGCCAGCGCACCGAGTAATTACTTCGCCAGCAATCCGGATGCGCTGGAAGCCTTAGTGAAAAGTAACGGCGTCAGCCTGTTCAACGGCATGCTGCACTTGGCCAGCGATTTAAAGGAAGGCAAATTGCGCCAGTGCGACAGTGGCGACTTCCAAGTGGGACGCGATGTAGCAACAACACCTGGCGACGTAGTATTCGAGAATGATCTGTTCCAGCTCATCCAGTATCGACCGCTCAGCGAGAAGCAATACCAGCATCCGATGCTGGTCGTTCCCCCATCGATCAACAAGTATTACATCCTCGACCTGCGTCCGGAGAACTCCCTGGTTCGCTATGCCCTCGAACAGGGCCATCAGGTATTCTTGGTTTCGTGGCGTAATTTCGACACAAGCTGCGCCGACAAGACTTGGGACGATTTCATCCAAGATGCCGTGATCAAGGCCATCAAGGTTACCCAAGCCATCAGTGGTGAGCAGCAGCTCAACTGCGTCGGATTCTGCATTGGCGGAACCCTGCTGAGCAGTGCTCTTGCAGTACTTGCAGCCCAAGGAGACAAGGACTGCATCAGCAGCTTGAGTCTGCTGGCCACCTTCCTCGACTATTCCAATACTGGAGTCATCGACGTTTTCGTCGACGAGCACCTCGTCACCCAACGGGAACGCACCATCGGCGGCAAGGGGGGGCCGGTCGGCCTGTTCCGCGGTCAGGACATGGGCAATACTTTCTCCCTACTACGTCCCAACGAACTGTGGTGGAACTACACCGTGGACAAATACCTGAAGGGGCAGAAGCCACGGACCTTGGACATGCTGTTCTGGAACAATGACAGCACAAATCTTCCTGGACCGATGTACTGCTGGTATCTGCGGCATACCTACCTGCAAAACGATCTCAAATCCGGCGAACTGGAATGCTGCGGGGTCAGGCTAGACCTGAGCAACATCAAGGCCCCCACATACCTGCTCGGCACCCAAGACGACCATATCGTCCCTTGGCGCAGTGCCTACAATACCAGCAACCTGTTTTCCGGAAAGGTTCGCTTCGTTCTCGGCGCTTCGGGACATATCGCCGGAGTCATCAACCCGCCAGCACAGAACAAGCGTCACTACTGGACCAACGAGCAGACGCCAGCCGATCCGGATGCCTGGATGGAGTCTGCCGAGAAGAAACCCGGCAGCTGGTGGAACGACTGGTTCGTCTGGCTGGCTCAACATGCTGGCGAGCGACGCCCGGCTGTCGGGCAGAGCGGAAATGGCGAATATCGCGTTCTGGAGCCGGCACCAGGTCGCTACGTGAAGGGTTGACAGCATCTCCCTCAAATGAGCGGTCAGCCAGCCTGACCGCTCCTTCCTTTCGTGCCCTCCAGCTAGGTTCTTATATGGACGTCTTATATGGACATCCCCCCCGGCAACGGGCCAACCGCAGCACCTCTGCATCGATAGAGGATCCTCGCTGCCCGGCATCGCAGTGCCAAAGCGAAGCGTGTGACTAACAAGCATCACTTGAGCAGTGAGGATCCCCATGAACCATAGCGTGATTGGCATGGATATCACTAAGAAGGTTTTCCAGCTGCATACCGTTGATTCACACACTCGGGAAAAATCGAGCGCATCACGCTGCGGCGCGAGGACGTCCTGGCGTTCTTCGCCAAGCGTCGGTCCTACCTGGTGGCGATAGAGGCGTGCGGCAGTGCCCGCTGGTGAGCACGCCAGCTTCAGCCGTTGGGGCATGAAGTGCGACTGCTTGCTCCTCGCTCGGTCCGTCCCTTCGTGCTGCACAACAAGAACGATGCGGCTGACGCCCAGGCCATCTGGACCGCTGTGCAGCAGCCCGGCGCTTGCCAGGTCGCGATCAAACAGGCCGATCAGCAGGCCATTCTTTCGCTGCAGCGGATTCGCGCCCAACTGCTGAAAGTCCGCATCATACAGAGCAATGCATTACGCGGCCTGTTTTACGGGTTCGGGATGGTCTTGCCAGAGGACCATGCCCGGCTAGCCAAGGCTATGCCGGAAGCCTTCGCCCATGCAGAGGGCCAAGATGCCATTCAAACCGATGCCGTGACTCGGCGCATCCGGCAAAGGTCACTTGGCGCCCCTGCCACTGCGGGCTCGGTTGGTACCCTGCCGCCCAGCGGCCAGCCCCATGCCATAGACTTAAGGTGATATTTGTTCACTTCTGCCGGCAGGAAGGAGACAATCTGCGTCGTTTTTCCATGGAGGAGCTACCATGCCCCAACCACAAACCCTGCTGCAGATCACAGGCCGCAGCTTCGCACCGGCCCACCTGAAGAATGCCACCCTGCTTATCATCGACGCGCAGGAAGAGTATCGCAGTGGCGTCTTGCGCCTGCCCGGAATCGAATCTTCGATCGTGGAAATCGCCAGCCTGCTGGCTGCCGCCCGCGCCGTAGGCACCCCGGTGGTGCATGTGAAGCACCTCGGCATTCCCGGCGGTTTTCTCGATCCACAAGGGGCGCGTGGCCAGCTTATCCCGGAAATCTCCCCTCTGCAGGGAGAAATTGTCGTGGAAAAGCGCCTGCCGAATGCCTTCTCCGGTACCGATCTGCATGACCGACTACAGACAATCGGCCGTCTGGATCTGATCGTCTGCGGCTTCATGACCCACTCCAGCATCAGTACCACCGTGCGTGCGAGCAAGGATTATGGTTATCGTTGCACCTTGGTGGACAGCGCCTGTGCCACCCGCGACTTGCCAAGCCCGAGCGGGACCATCAGTGCAGAACAGGTCCACCGCATCGAGATCGCCAGCCTTGCCGACAACTTCGCGGCCGTGGTGCCCGATGCGAAGGCACTGATCTAGTTCATCCCGCTCAGCCAGCACAGTGCTGACGGAGGATATTCGATGCTCGGCGACAGACTGCACTGCCGGTTGCCGAGCCGGCCTTGGGCCAAGACCTCAGCGAGAGGAATCATCAATGAACTCGCCTGACGAAACCGACTCCCCCCAGCCAATCAAACGCAGACCCCAGACCGGCCGCTGGCGCCTCGGCGCAGCGATTGCAGCGCTGTTCGCCTCGCTAGGCATATTGCTCGCCATGGCCGGCACTGCCGCCCTGCTTGGTCGGGCTCCGGGTCCCGGAGCAGGCCTCGAAGATCCAGCCCTCTCCTTCGGCTCCGCCACTCTCCTCTTGGCCTTCGGCCTCCTGCTACTCTGGGCCGGCATCCGTGCCTGGCGCATCTGCCGGCGAGGTCTACGCTCCGCGCGCCACCCCGGCCCGGCCACTCCCCCGCGGAAAAAGCACGACTGACGCCAGCAGGCATCCATTGGTTACACTAGATGCCCTTCGCGGAGGCCAGCCCATGTCCGATGACGATTTTTCTCTTTTCCAATCCGCCATCTGTGGCGTCAAACCGCTGCGCCAGGATGATCGCGCCGATACCGGTGCGCCCCGGCGCGATCACCGGCAGATCGCCAGCCGCCGCCAGGCAGCCATGCAGCAGGTCGAAGCCCAGAAAGTCGATGGCCTGTCCGACCAGTTCGTCATCGATGTGGGTGCCGAAGACGAACTTCACTGGGCACATGACGGCGTTCAGGAAGGCCAGACGCGCAAGCTCAAGGCCGGACAAATCACCTTCGAGGGAAGTCTGGATCTGCACGGCATGACGGTGGAGAGGGCCCGCGAAACACTCTGGGACCTCCTCGCCGAAGCCGCCAGCCTGGAAGTGCGCTGTGTGCGTGTTACCCACGGCAAGGCTGCCCGCCTGGATGGCAGGCGACCAATGGTCAAAAGTCACGTCAACACCTGGCTGCGACAGCATCCACAGGTACTCGGCTTCGCCTCCTGCCTGCCCCGCCATGGTGGTACCGGCGCAGTCTATGTGCTGCTCAAGCGCACCATGCTCGAAGGGCGTAACGAATAACCGGAGCCCGACAGTAAGCTTGCAAGCCTGGTCGGGGGCCCCTAACCTGCACGTTTGTATATCCCATCTAGAAGCTTCCGCAGGAATATCCATGTCCCTGGAACAGCAGTACACCGCGATTCTCGCCTACCTCGGCGAGGACGTTTCCCGTGAAGGCCTGGTCGACACGCCCAAGCGCGCGGCCAAAGCCATGCAGTACCTCTGCCGCGGCTATCAGCAGACTCTCGAGGAAGTCGTCAACGGCGCACTGTTCAGCTCGGACAACAGTGAAATGGTGATGGTGAAAAACATCGAACTGTATTCGCTCTGCGAGCATCACATGCTGCCGTTCATCGGCAAGGCGCACGTAGCCTATCTGCCCAATGGCAAGGTGCTGGGCCTGTCGAAGGTCGCCCGCATCGTCGACATGTATGCACGGCGTCTGCAGATCCAAGAGAACCTCACCCGCCAGATCGCCGAAGCCGTGGAGCAGGTCACTGGAGCCTCGGGCGTTGGTGTGGTGATCGAAGCGCAGCACATGTGCATGATGATGCGCGGCGTGGAGAAGCAGAATTCCACCATGGTCACCTCGGTGATGCTTGGCCATTTCCGCAGCAATGCAGCTACTCGTAGCGAATTCCTCAGCCTGATCAACTGACAACGATGGGTGCCCCGGTCCGCGAATGACCGGGATACGTCCTTGGCGCAGACTGGCGAAGCTAGAGCGAGGTATCGTCCAGCCAGCCCCACCAGCGCTATTCCCTCTACCTAGGCAAGCCAGGCAGCCTCAGTTTGGGCTAACATATTGGCCCCGTTACACAACGAGATATTCGCATGTCAGCCAAGGGCCGGAACGATGTCCGTCTGATCAAAAAGTACCCCAACCGCCGTTTGTATGACACCCGCACCAGCAGTCACATTACGCTTGCCGATATTCGCCAGTTGGTGATCAGCGAAGAGCCCTTCCAAGTAGTCGATGCCAAAACCAGTGAGGATCTGACCCGCAGCATCCTCCTGCAAATCATCCAGGAAGCTGAAAGCGACGGTGAGCCGATCTTTTCCAGCGAAATGCTTAAAGGGATTATCCGCTTCTACGGCCCCTTCCAAGGACTGCTTGCCAGTTACCTGGAGAAAAGCATCCAAAGCGTCATAGACGTACAAACCCAGGCCGGAGTGCAGTCGACCCAAGCCTGGACCGACTTCATGCAGAGCCAGGCCCCAATGATGCAAGACCTGATGCGCCAGTACGTCGAGCAATCCAAGAAGCTCTACCTGAACACCCAGAACATGTTCGGCATCTTCTCCGGCTTTGCCGGCAAGGCTGGCGGAAAAAAAGATGGCGATGAAGGTCAGAGCTGACTTTCATCGCCAAAGGACTCAAGGAAGGTAAAATCGTGGCACTGCGGTCGCCAATTGCCGTCAGGCAGTCTTCTTGCCCGAAGCCTGGGAAGTTGCCTGACCTGCAGCATGGGCAGCCGCTTCAATACCGCTTGCGCTGATCTCAGAAGCCTGTTTGGCGGCCTTCTGTGCGCTCTCGTATACGTTACCGGCCCCCTCGACGGCAGACTTGAACACGGATACGACCGGCTCGGCGCTGGCCGGAGCGTTCTTGCAAATCTCCTCGACGATTTCCTGGGCCTGCTGGGTACCGATCTCGATCTGACGCTCGGTCAGCTTGGTGATCTCTACTTGGAAGCGGGAAATGAGGTCGTAAGTCTGGCGGCTGAACTCCATGAAACGCTCAGCTTGCTCATTGGGCTTGAAGAAGGAGGTTTGCAGCTCCAGGAAAGCTTGAGGATCACGCACCGATAGCAGCTTGCGCACGCTCTCGAAATTGTCATCAGCCGCAGCCCGCAAGGTCTTGAACTGCAGCCTGGAGAACTCCTCAGTGCTCTCGAAAATTTTGCTGCTCAGTTGCTGCACTGCTTCCAGGTTGGATTTCGAAGCACTTTCCAATTTTTCCAGATCAAAAAAGACATGGCATATCTCCTGCTTAAATGACGGCCTGACTGGCCTGGCGCGCCGCTGCTGACGCCTTCATTGGATTCAACGGGCAAATTTATTGTTGCGCCGCAAAAATGTTTTCGCAAGCATTTTTTGCATTGCAAAAAATTTTGCTGACCTAAAGGATTTTGCCTGGAAAACAGGCATCAGCATGCTACATTGAGCACTAAAGCAACTGGCACACGTGACCATAACTCCCTCTGGGGCGCCTTCCATCATGAAAAAAGCTCTATCAATCAGAAATATTTTGCACTGCAGGATACGAAGCGCCGCCACCAGATCGCTCGACATACCTCGGATGCCTATCGAACAGACTTTCAGGCCCAAAACCTTTGTACTCCGTATCCTTGAGGCAGACTACCCATATGCAGCGACGGCACAGTTTTCCGCAGACTCGCCACGAAGAAGGCTCCTGTGAGCCCGATACTGCCCAGGGGTCATGCCAAACCAACGCGAACAGGCTCGGAAAAAACTGCTGTGTTCGTGGAACCCCAGCAGATAGGCGACCTCCTGCAGGCTGAAATGCGAATGATGCAGGTACAGGTGGGCCTGCTCACGACGGGTTTCGCTCAGCAGATCCTTGTACTGCGTGCCCTCCTTCTTCAGACAACGCTGCAGGGTACGCTTGCTGACGCAGAGCGCCGCCGCTACCTCCTCGACAGTCGGCTCGCCCTCAGCCAGACGCTCCATGATCAACTGCTGGACGCGCCAAGTACTCAACTGTGAGGTCTGCTCGTGCAAGCGTTGCTCGGCGAAACGCTCATGCATGCTCGCCAAGGCCGCATTTGCCGTACTCAGGGGGGAATCCAGCAGAGCCGCATCGAACAGTATGGAATAATTGGATGAATCGAATTCCATGGGGCATTGCAAGATACGGCGGTATTCCATCGTATCAAGCGGCTCAGAGTGCATGAACTCGACACATAACGGCATGAATTGCGGGCTCCCATATAACCAACGCAGGTAGGAAAGCAAAGCTGCCATACTAATATCGTAGAACTGGCGCGGTATGTGTTTACTGCCGCCATGACGGTCGCTGCACAGGCGATAAACGCTGCCCTCCTTGTCCAAAGAAAAATCGACTCCATTGTCGATCAACGAGCAGAAGCGAACCAAATGCTCCAGTGCGCACTTCAAATTGGGGCTCGACATCATCACATAGCCCACCACATCGTAGATCCCAGGCTTGACCAGCCCATAGGCCTTGAGCCCTATATCCGGATTGCCGCTCTGCACCACTGCCCGATTCAGGATTCTCGAAAGATCCTTGACCCGGCAACCAGCCATATCGTTGAAAATCTCCGAACTTAAATCCAACTCCTTGAGTAGATTATTAACCTCCAAACCCTCTGCCCTAAGCGTCTCCTCGACGAGTCGTGCATAACTCACACTGACTGTAAACATATCCCTTACCGCGCTCTTTTCCATGGGCCAAAGACCAAAGACATGTGAAGAAACCAATGCTTCAAGCATTCTAGTTCCTACTGCAGATCTTGCTCCCGCCGGAGTGGGCCGGGAGCAATGCCTCATGTATCACATGCCTCAAAGATTGACATCATCCGAGACCGTGCGTTCTCGACAGCGTTATATCCATTTGCCGCTATAGCGTAAGCAATGGTATGGATTCTTCATCCCACTCCGGCGCTGATGCGCCAAGATGGCAGGTGTGAGTCGCCAGCCATCATCAGGTTGAGGATAAGCCCAAATGACCATTACCCGGGTCGGGGTCGACATTGCAAAGTCGGTGTTCCACATGCATGGCGTGGACCGCCATGACCAGGTCCATTGGCAGGGTAAATACTCCCGCGAGAAGTGGCTGGAAGCCCTGTCAAGCGAGTGCCCCCTGGAGCGGAGATCGGCATGGAAGCCTGTGCGTCCTCGCAGGAGCTGCTGCAGCACGGCTATCATGCCAGGCTCATTGCCGCTCAATTCGTGAAGCCCTACGTGAAGAGCAAGAACGACCGGGTCGATGCCGAGGCGATCTGTGAGGCGATGAGCCGCCCCAGCATGCGCTTCGTAGCGGTCAAGACCACTGCCCAGCAGGATACCCAGGCACCATGAGGATACCGGTGAGACGGCGTACCGCAGTTGGCGCGCATAATCTTTCCGCTTAAAAGGGCTGGAGATGGTGTCCATGATAATTAGGTAGACACCATCTCCCGGCTCAGCGGAGTCAGACAGATGACGTGGGCGGACGCTTAGCACATAAAGGAAAGGCGGCCATAGCCGCCTTTCGTCATTCTCCCCCACCATCCACCATCAGTAGTAGGCGTTTTCCCGGTTGCTGTGGTCGGTGACGTCACGCACGCCCTTGAGATCCGGGATACGCTCCAGCAAGGTCCTCTCCACGCCGTCCTTGAGTGTCATGTCGACCATGCCACAGCCCTGGCAGCCGCCGCCGAAACGCAGCACGGCGATGCCCTCCTCGACGATGTCCACCAGGCTTACCTGGCCGCCGTGGCTGGCCAGACCCGGATTGATCTCGGTCTGCAGGTAATAGTTGATCCGCTCGCCCAGCGGGCTGTCCTCGTCGATCATCGGCACCTTGGCGTTCGGCGCCTTGATGGTCAGTTGGCCGCCCATGCGGTCGCTACCGTAGTCGACTATGGCATCCTCGAGGAAGGGCTCGCTGACGGAGTCGACCCACACGGTGAAGCTCTTCAGTGCCAAGGCGGTGTCGTCCGGATGGCGCTCGGCCGGCTTGCAGTAGGCGATGCAGGTTTCGGCGGTGGGCGTACCGGGCTGGGTGATGAAGATGCGGATACCGATGTCGGTGCTGTTCTGCTTGGCCAGCAGCTCGGCCAGATAGTCGTGTGCGGCGTCGGTGATGGTGATGGCGCTCATGGCAGCTCCTCGCGAATATGCTCTCGAGTGTACGCCAAGCCCCCTGGGGGATAAAGTCCTAGTAAGCTTGTCGGATTAGCTCCGAGGAGCTGCACCAGACGAGTCCCCTCACAGATTCTGGTAGCGGTTCACGTCCAGCACCCCGGCTTCCAGCGGCTCGGTTTCACGCTGCCAGGCCGAGAGGTCGTTGAAGTAGTGCCAGAGCTCGGGGTGGCAGCGGCGAATGCCGGCCTGGGGATTGTCCCGGGCGAAGGCCGCGAACTCGCCGGGCTGCGGACAGCTGTTCTGGCGCCCGATGCCGATCTCCAGCCCCTCCGGCAGCCTGACGTTGCGCTCCAGCGGCCGGCTGCGGCCGAGTTCCAACATGCGCGCCATCAGCGCGGCCTGGCCGTCCGCATCGAGCACCGAATGAAAGCCCTTGCGCCGCCAGGCCGCCTCCCCCTCGGCATTGCGGAACAACCGGGTGGTTTCCTGGGCCTCGGTACACAGGCCGTTGTACACCGGCAGCTTGTGGGCACCGCACTGCACCCCTTCACCCTGCCCAGATTGGGGCTGGCAGGGTGAGTCGTAGCAGGCGTGGCAGGCCACGCACTTGGCGGTGAAGATCGGCTGGATGTCGCGTCGATACGACAGCTCTTCGGCCCGCGCCATGGCGCTCAGCGCCAGCAGCACGGAGAGGAAAAGGCGAAGCGGCATGGGACAAGTCCTTGAGGATGGCAGATATTCTAACCGCAGGCGCAACCCGTCACCGGTCCCCGGCCAGACGCCGTTAGTCCTCTTCCGGCTTCTCTTGCTTTGCCTGCGCCTTCTCCAGCTGCTCGTCCAGCTTATCCAGATCGCCCAGTTCGACGCTGTCCCAGCCGCCGCCGAGGGCGGCGATCAGCTGCACGCTGGCAGTCAGCCGGTTGCTCAGCAAGGTCAGGCTGGTGCGTTCGTTGGTCAGTGCTGCGGTCTGCACGTCGACCACGCTGTTGTAGTCGACGGTGCCGGCCTTGTACTGGTTCTCCATCAGCCGGCGTGACTCTTGGGCGGCTTCCACCGCCTCCTGCTGGGCCTGGCTCTCCCTCTCCAGCACGCTCAACTGCACCAGGTAGTCCTCCACCTCGCGAAAGCTGTCCAGCACGGTCTGCCGGTAGGTCGCCACCGTCTGCTGGTGGGTGGCCCGGGCCTGATCCACCCGGGAGCGCAGCAGACCGCCGTCGAACAGGGTCAGGGCCATCTCCGGGCTGAAGTTCCAGAAGCGGTTGTCCTTCTCGAACCAGTCGTCCGTATGGCTAGTGCGATAGCCGCCCGCCGCGCTCAGGCTGAAGGTCGGGAAGCGGGCCGCCTTGGCCACGCCGATCAGCGCGTTGGCGGAGATCACCTCGCGCTCTGCCGCGGCCACGTCCGGGCGCCGCTCGAGCAGTTGCGATGGCAGCAGCGAGGGGATTTCCGGCAGCGTCGGCAGGCTGTCCAGCTCGGCCAGGGCAAACTCGGACGGCGGCACGCCGATCAACACGGCGATGGCGTGCTCCAGCTGGGCACGCTGGTATTCCAGATCGATAGCCTGGGCCTCGGTGCTTTTCAGCTGGGTCAGCGCCTGGGTCACGTCAGCCTTGGTGACCATGCCGGCGCGGTACTGGTTTTCGGTCAGGCGCAGGCTGCGCGCATAGGCCTCCACCGTGGCCTTGAGCAGGCGCCGCTGGCCGTCCAGCACACGCAGCTGCAGGTAGCTCTGCGCCAGCGTGGACTGCTGGCTAAGACGCACCGCGGCGAGGTCGGCGGCGCTGGCCTGCAGGCCGGCGTGGTCCGACTCCAGCTGGCGGCGCAGCCTGCCCCAGATGTCCAGCTCCCAGCTGATGCTGGTGACCGCGTTGTAGCTGTTGGAGATGTCGCCGCCACCGCCGCCAGTGCTCACCGTGGAGCCGTCGGCCAGCCGCACTGTTCCCCCGCCGCCGCTGGCGGTCGCCGAGCGGGTCTCGTCGATGTTGGCCCGGCCGGTCGGATAGAACGCCGCCTTCGCCGCGCGCACTGCGGTCTTCGCCTGAAGATACTGGGCCACGGATTGAGCGACGGTCTGGTTGGACTCGTCCAGACGGAGCATCAGATCGCTCAGGAGGGGGTCGGCGTACATCTCCCACCAGGGGCCGCGCTCGCGCTCGTCGGCCGGCGTGGCGAGCTTCCAGCCCTGGCCCTCCTTGAAGCTGTCCGGGGTGGAGAGCTGCGGACGCTGGTAGTCCGGGCCGAGAGTGCAGCCGGCCAGAGCCAGGGCGAGGGTCACCGCCCAAGCAAGGCGGTTCGGTCCGGAAGATAAAACAGATGCGGTCATAACGAGGTATCCAGAGCAGCATCGCTGCACACGCCGCGCCAGCGGTTGAAGCGGTGACGCAGGCGGTCGAAGAACAGGTAGACCACCGGCGTGCTGTAGAGGGTGAGCAACTGACTGAGGAGCAGACCGCCGACGATGGCGAGCCCCAGCGGGCGGCGCATTTCCGCGCCCTCGGCGGTGTCCAGCAGCAATGGCAGGGCGCCGAGGATGGCCGACAGGGTGGTCATCAGGATCGGCCGGAAACGCAGCAGGCAGGCGCGACGGATTGATGCTTCCGGGCCGAGCCGCTCCTGGCGCTCCAGCTGCAGCGCCAGGTCGATCATCAGGATGGCGTTCTTCTTCACCACGCCGATCAGGAGGAACAGGCCGAGCAGCGAGATCAGGCTGAACTGGTCGCCGACCAGCTCGATCGCCAGTAACGCACCGACGCCCGCCGAAGGCAGTGTGGAGAGGATGGTTAGCGGGTGGATGTAGCTCTCGTAGAGGATACCGAGCACGATGTACACCACCACCAACGCGCCGAGGATCATCAGCGGCTGGGCCTTCTGCGCCTGCTGCAGGGCGCCGCCGGTACCACCGAGCAGCCCCTGCACTTCGGTCGGCAAGCCGACCCGCGCCACCGCCTGCTGGATCGCCTGATTGGCCTCCACCGCGCTGTAGCCGGGCGCGATGGAATAGCCGATGTTCTCCGCGGCGAACTGGCCCTGGTGCTGCACCCGGTCCTCCTCCAGGCTGCGCTCCCAGCGGGCGAAGGCCGACAGCGGCACGCGCAGCCCGTCGTCGGTGATCAGTTGGACCATGTCCAGCGCCTCGGGAGACTGGGCATACCTGGGGTCGATCTCCATCACCACCTTGTACTGATTGAGGTCATCGTAAATGGTGGAGATCTGCCGCTGACTGAAGGCGTTGTTCAGCACCGCAGTGACCATGTCCATGTCCACGCCCAGACGCTTGGCGGTTTCGCGATCCACCATCAGGCGAATCTGCTGGGCACCCTCGCCCTGGTTGCTGTCGAGGTCGGTGAGCTGCGGCAGCGCAGCCAGGGCTTCGCGTACCCTGGGCAGCCAGGTGCGCAACAGGTCCAGATCGCTGGAGAGCAGCACGTACTCGTTCTCCGAGCTGCGCCCCTGACGGCCGCCGAACTGCAGGTCCTGGTCAGCCATGAGAAACAGCTGGCCGCCCGGAACCTTCGGCAGGCTCTTGCGCAGGCGGTCGATCACTTGCTGGGCGGAGAGGTCGCGCTCGGCGATAGGCTTCAGGCGCACGATGATGAAGGCGTTGCTGATCCCGCCCCTGCCACCGATGAAACCGGCCGCGCTCTGCACCGCCGGATCGGCCAGCAGCGCCTGGCGGAAGGCCTGCATCTTCGGCTGCATGACCTGGAAGGACAGCCCGTCGTCACCACGGACGAAGCCGATCAGCTGGCCGGTGTCCTGCTGTGGGAGGAAGGTCTTGGGCACCGCGACATAGAGGTAGAGGTTCAGGGCGATGGTTGCCAACAGCCCGAACAACATCAGCTTCGAATGCGCCAGGGCCCAGTCCAGGCTGCGCGCATAGCCGGCCAGCACCCGCGCCTGCAGGCGGCTGGCGAAGCGTCCCAGGCGACCGGGGGCGCGGGCCTCCTGCCCGGCCTTCAGCCAGCGCGCGCAGAGCATCGGCGTCAGGGTCAGCGAGACCAGCAGGGAGATCAGGATGGCCACCGCCAGGGTGATCGAAAACTCGCGGAACAGCCGCTCGACGATGCCGCCCATGAACAGTATGGAGAGGAACACCACCACCAGCGACAGGTTCATCGACAGCAGAGTGAATCCCACCTCCCGCGAGCCCTTGAGCGCCGCCGCCAGCGGTTGCTCGCCGTCCTCGATGTGCCGGGCGATGTTCTCCAGCACCACGATGGCGTCGTCCACCACCAGCCCGGTGGCGATGATCAGCGCCATCAACGACAGGTTGTTCAGGGAAAAGCCCAACAGGTACATCACCGCGAAGCTGCCGACCAGCGACACTGGCACCGCCAGCGCCGGAATCAGCGCGGCGCGCCAGTGGCCGAGGAAGGCCAGCACCACCAGGATCACCAGGCCCACGGCAATCAGCAGGGTGCGCTCGGCCTCGTGGAGGGTGGCGCGGATCACCGGCGAGCGATCCATCGCCACCTCCAGCTCGACGCTGGCCGGAATCACCTCGCGCAACGCCGGCAGCCGGGCGCGAATCTCGGCGACGGTTTCGATGATGTTGGCGTCGGCCTGGCGGTTGACGATCAGCAGCACTGCATCCTTGTCGTTGTAGAAGCCGCTGTTGTAGCGGTCCTCCACACCGTCGTGGACCTGCGCCACGTCACTCAGGCGCACCGGCCCGTCGTTCTGGTAGCGGATCACCAGCGGCCGGTAATCGGCGGCACGCTCCAGCTGGTCGTTGGCCTGCACCTGCCAGTGGCGTTCGGCGTCCTCCAAGGCTCCCTTGGGCCGCCGGACGTTGGCCGCGGCGATCGCTGCGCGCACCTCGTCGAGGGCGATGTTGTACTGGTCGAGCAGGCGCGGCTCCAGTTCGACCCGCACCGCTGGCAGCGAACTGCCGCCGACCTGTACTTCCCCCACCCCGCTCACCTGCGCCAGCTTCTGCGCCACGATGGTCGAGGCGACGTCGTAGAGCTGGCCCTTGTCGAGTACCGGCGAGGTCAGCGAGAGCACCATGATCGGCGCCTGCGAGGGGTTGACCTTGCGGTAGGTGGGCATGCTGCGCATGCCGCTGGGCAGCAGGGTGCGCGCCTTGTTGATTGCCGCCTGCACCTCGCGGGCGGCGGCGTTGATGTCACGACCGATGTCGAAGAGGAGGATGATTCGCGTGTTGCCCTGACTGCTGCGACTGGTCATCTCGCTGATCCCGGCGATGCCGCCGAGGGCGCGCTCCAATGGTGTCGCCACGCTGGAGGCCATGATCTGCGGGCTGGCCCCGGCCAGGTTGGCCTCCACGGTGATCGCCGGGAAGTCCATCTTCGGCAGCGGCGACACCGGCAGCAAGCCGAAGCTCAGTGCGCCGAGCAGGAGGATCGCCAGGCTCAGCAGCAGGGTGGCCACCGGGCGCCGGATGAAGGGGGCGGAGAGGTTCATGCCCTTTGCCCCTCACCCCGGCCCTCTCCCCGTAGGGGCGAGAGAGTGCTGCGGACATCCCCTCTCCCCTCCGGGGAGAGGGTCAGGGTGAGGGGAAGGCTCATACCGCCACCCCCGCCGCGCTGCGGCCCATGAAGCGCCGCGACAGGCGGTCGAAGCCGAGGTAGATCACCGGCGTGGTGAACAGGGTCAGCAACTGGCTGAGCAGCAGGCCGCCGACCAGCACCAGGCCCAGCGGCTGGCGCAGTTCGGCGCCGGAGCCCGTGGCGAGCATCAGTGGGATGGCGCCGAACAGCGCGGCCAGGGTGGTCATCAGGATCGGTCGGAAGCGCAGCAGCGCCGCCTGATGGATCGCCGCCTGCGGCTCCATGCCCTGATGGCGCTCGGCCTCCAGGGCGAAGTCGATCATCATGATCGCGTTCTTCTTGACGATGCCGATCAGGAGGATGATGCCGATAATCGCAATCAGCCCCAGGTCGTTGCCGGAGAGCAGCAGCGCCAGCAGCGCCCCCACCGCGGCGGAGGGCAGCGTGGAGAGGATGGTGATCGGGTGGATATAGCTCTCGTAGAGCACGCCGAGCACGATGTACATGGTGACAATGGCCGCGAGGATCAGCAGCAGGGTGCTCGACAGCGAGGCGCGGAACGCCTCGGCGGCGCCCTGGAAGCGGCTCTCGATGCCGCCGGGCAGGCCGATCTCCTGCTGCACCCGCTCGATCGCCGCCACCGCCTCGCCGAGCGAGACGCCCGGCGCCAGATTGAACGACAGGGTCACCGCGGGGAACTGGCCGATGTGATTGATCAGAAGCGCCGCCGCCCGCTCCTCGACGCGCGCCAGGGAGGACAGCCGCACCTGGCCACCTCCGGCGCTGGCCACGTGCACCTCGTCCAGCGCCGCCGGACCGAGGCCGTCGACGGCCCGGCTTTCCAGCACCACCCGGTACTGGCTGGCCTGGGTGTAAATGGTCGAGATCTGCCGCTGGCCGAAGGCGTCGTAGAGTGCATCGTCGATGTTGGCGACAGTCACCCCGAGGCGCGAAGCGGCATCGCGGTCGATGTTCAGGTAGACCTGCAGACCTCGGGTCTGCAGGTCACTGGCCACGTCGCTCAGCTCCGGCAGCTCGGTCAGCGCCTCGACCAGCCTCGGCGTCCACTCCTCCAGCAGCGCGCCGTCCGGCGACTCCAGGCTGAACTGGAACTGGGTGCGGCTGACCCGGTCCTCAATGGTCAAATCCTGCACCGGCTGGAGGAACAGCTGGATACCCGGCACCGCCGCCAGCAGCGGGCGCAGCCGCTCGATCACCTGGCTGGCGGTGACCTCCCGCTCGGCGTGGGGCCTGAGGTTGATCAGCAGACGCCCGCTGTTGAGGGTGACGTTGTCGCCGTCCACGCCGATGTAGGAGGACAGGCTGGCCACCGCCGGGTCCTGCAGGATGACCTCGGCCAGGCGCTGCTGGCGCTCGCTCATGGCGCGGAAGGAAATGCTCTGCGGCGCCTCGGAGATCCCCTGGATCACCCCGGTATCCTGAACGGGGAAGAAGCCCTTGGGCACCGCCTGGTAGAGCACCACGGTGAGACCGAGGGTGGCCACGGCGATCAGCAGGGTCAGCGCCTGGTGGCGCAGCACCCAGTGCAGGCCGATGTCGTAGCGGGCGATCAGCCCGTCGATCCAGGCGCCGCTGGCGCGGTAGAAGCGGCTCTGCTGCTCCTTCTGCTCGTGCTTGAGGAACAGCGCGCACATCATCGGCGTCAGCGTCAGCGAGACCAGCAGGGAGATCAGGATGGCCACCGCCAGGGTGATGGCGAACTCGCGGAACAGCCGACCGACCACGTCGGCCATGAACAGCAGCGGGATCAGCACGGCGATCAGCGAGAAGGTCAGCGAGATCAGGGTGAAGCCGATCTGCTTCGCCCCCTTGAGGGCGGCCTCGAGCGGCATCGCGCCCTCCTCCAGGTGGCGGGCGATGTTCTCCAGCATGACGATGGCATCGTCCACCACGAAGCCGGCGGCGACGGTCAGCGCCATCAGCGTCAGGTTGTTGATGGAGAAACCGGCCAGGTACATCACCCCGAAGGTGCCGATCAGCGACAGCGGCACGGCGATCGACGGGATCAGCGTGGCCGACAACTTGCGCAGGAAGACGAAGGTCACCAGCACCACCAGGCCCACCGCCAGCACCAGCTCGAACTGCACGTTGCGCACCGCGGCGCGGATCGTCTGGGTGCGGTCGGTGAGCTGGATCACCTCGAGGCTGGCCGGCAGGGTCGCGGAGATCTGCGGCAGCAGCGCCTGGATGCGCTCGACCACCTCGATGACGTTGGCCCCCGGCTGACGCTGGATGTTCACCAGCACCGCTGCGTTGCGGTTGGCCCAGGCGGCCAGGCGCTCGTTCTCGGTGCCGTCGACGATCCGCGCGACATCCTTGAGACGCAGGGTGGCGCCGTTCTGGTGGGCGAGGATCAGGTCGCGGTATTCGGCGGCGGACTTCAGCTGATCGTTGGCGTCGAGCTGGGACACCCGGGTCGGGCCATCGAAGTTGCCCTTGGGCTGGTTGACGTTGGAGGCGGTAATCAGCGAGCGCACGTCGGACAAGTTCAGGCCATAGGTGGCCAGTGCCTGCGGATCGACCTTGATGCGCACCGCCGGGCGCTGGCCGCCAGCCAGGCTGACCATGCCGACGCCGCTGATCTGCGCCAGCTTCTGCGCCATGCGGGTGTCCACCAGGTCGTTGATCTCCGGCAGCAGCATAGTCGCCGAGGTGACCGCCAGGGTCATCACCGGAATGTCGGCCGGGTTGACCTTGTTGTATACCGGCGGCGTCGGCAGGTCTCCGGGCAGCAGGTTGCTGGCCGCATTGATCGCCGCCTGCACCTCCTGCTCGGCGACATCCAGGTTCACCTCCAGGCTAAAGCGCAGGGTGATTACCGAGGCGCCGCCGGAACTGGTCGAGGACATCTGTTTGAGGCCCGGCATCTGCCCGAACTGGCGCTCCAGCGGGGCGGTCACCGCGCTGGTCATCACCTCCGGGCTGGCACCGGGATAGAGGGTCATCACGCGGATGGTCGGATAGTCCACCTCGGGTAGCGCGGAAACCGGCAGCAGGCGGTAAGCGATCACTCCGCAGAGGAAGATCGCCAGCATGATCAGGGTGGTGGCGACCGGACGGTGAATGAAGGGGCGCGAGATATTCATGCGTCGGGCTTCGCTGCCTGCGGCCGAGCGGCCGGTGCGGGTTTGGGCACTTCGCCGTTGGCCTGGCGGCTGTCGTCGATCACCTCGACCTTGGCGCCGTCGCGCAGGCGGTCGGTGCCCTCCAGCACCAGCCGCTCGCCGACGCTCAGGCCCTCCTCGATCAGGGTCGTGGTGCCGTCGCCGGGACCGGCCGTCACATAGCGCAGCTGCACCGTGCCATCGCTGCCGACCAGGTAGACGAAGGTGCCCCTGGAGCCGAACTGCAGCGCCGCCGCCGGCGCCAGCAGAGCCTGACGGCGGGTGGTCACGCGCAGCCGGACGTTGACGAACTGGTTGGGGAACAGGCGCTGCTCGGCATTCTCGAAGCGCGCCTTGAGGCGCACGGTGCCGGTGGTCAGGTCGATCTGGTTGTCCAGGCTTTCCAGCTCGCCCGTGGCCAGACGGTTGCGCTCGCTGCGGTCCCAGGCCTCCACCGGCAGGCGCTGGCCTGCGTGCAGCTGCTCCAGCACCTGCGGCAGCTCGCCCTCGGGCAGGGTGAAGCTGACCGTGATCGGCAGGGTCTGGGTGATGGTCACCAGCGGCGTGGTGTCGCCGCTGCTGACCAGGTTGCCGGCGTCCACCTGACGCAGGCCGAGGCGCCCGGCGATGGGTGCGCGTATCTGAGTGTACTCCAGGTTCACCTTGGCCTCCTCGACCGCCGCCAGGTTGGAGCGGACCGTGCCCTGGTACTGCGCGACCAGCGCCTCCTGGGTGTCGAGGGTCTGCTTGGCGACGGAGTCCTCGGCGTACAGGGTCTTGTAGCGGGCCAGGTCGATCTCGGCGTTGCGCAGCTGCGCGCGGTTCTGCTGCAGGGTGCCCTCGGCCTGCTTCAGCGCCGCCTGGTAGAGGCGCGGGTCGATCACCGCCAGCAGGTCGCCGGCCTTGACCTGCTGCCCCTCGCGGTACAGCACCTTGACCAGCTCGCCGTCCACCCGCGAACGCACGTTCACCGTGTTGTAGGCGGTGACCGTGCCCAGCGCCTTGAGCTCGACCGGGAAATCGCCCTGCCTCACCTCGCCCACGCGCACCGGCACCGGCCCGCCGAAGGGACCGCCCGGCCCGCCTGTCCGCCCCATTCTCGGAACGCCCGCCGCCGGACCGGCCGGGCCCCTGGCGCCGGAAAACGCGGGCCACTGCCACCAGGCGACAAGCGCGCCGACAACGAGCACCACCAGCACCCCGTAGAGCCAGCGGCGGCGGGGAGCGGGAGAAGGAGCATTCAGGTTCGACTCGGACATGACGGACAACCACTTTCAAGGGAGGCTGAACGATAAGTAGTCGCCTCGACCAAGCAAAGGGCCTTTACGGGTCTTTTACGTTAATTTTCCGCAATCGCCTAACACTCTTCTAAATGTCAAGCAGCAACTTGGACCTGGCCACTCTGGCGGTTCCACTGTGGTACGACGTGGTAGACCTCGCGGCGATGTAGCGCTTGCGGCAACGTATGGCCTCGAGCTTGGAGCGGCCTTCGTTAATGCGCTTGCCGATGAAAGCTTTCGCTCGAGGATCCGTGCACAGCCAGCCGATGGCGATGAGATGCAGTGCGCTATTGGCAGCACGGTCGCCACCGCGGTTGAGGCGATGTCGGGTGACCTTTCCCGAGGACGCGGGGACAGGGCTGACGCCATACAGTGCGGCGAAGCTGGCTTCCGAATGCATATGGTGTCCAGATCCGCGCTCTCATCGTGCAGTTCCCGATAGCGCCGTCCCAGGGATTTGAGCACGATTCAATAGGCCGAGGTGAGGTTTTGGTAATCGGAGAGATCCGGATGCCAACCCGCCAACGTGCGGATGAGCTGCATGCGAGTCATGGATCGTAACGATTCACGCAGCTATTGCCATCCTCCCCGCCCTCTCGCTTCGCTCGCCGCCAAGCGCAAAGGATGGGGACTCCTACCGTGTCAGACGGCAATTGCCGCCCGATCACTTCGGTAGGCTCCTGCTGCTGGCGGCATTACTGCCAGAGTGATGCAACACTGCCAGAGTGATGCAACCAGCAGAAAGGATGAATCAAAATGACACAATTGTCGGGTACCGATTTCATGTAGTTTCCCCGCCAGGCTGGATAGGATGCGACTGCACCGGACCCTGCCCGAACCAACGAGCCGACATCCATGCCCGATCTGCCCATCATCGCACTCCTGCGCAAGCCCTCTTTGCCGCCCTTCATCAAGGTCGCTCTTCTGGCGACGCTTTCCCTCCTCCTTGCCCTGCTGGGCTTCATGGCCTGGCAGCACTTCTATCCCGTCAGTGCAGCCAGCCCTTGGCACTACAAGGTCGCCCATTCGCGAATCGTCAAGGCGAGCGCTCTGCTGCAGGATGATCAGGGCAACCTGTTGGCCGCCGAAGAACTCAAGGACAGCCGGGGCAGAATCCTTAGCATCGACAACGAGGGCAAACGCAGCGTGCTGCTCTCCGGCCTGAGCAAGCCCGACGGGCTGGTCCACTTCCAAGGTGGGATCGCCTTCAGCCAGGAAGGCGGTACGCATCCGGTCCAGTGGCTGTTCCAGGGGCAGGTCCACTCCCTGTTCGAAGGCACCAACGTGCAGGGCCTCGAAGCCGACGGCCAATATCTGTATGCCATCGAGGATCGCAAGAAGAATGGCCGGCTTCTTCGATACGACGCAAGCACTCGGGAAGTCAGTATCCTGCGCGCCGAACTCGACGAAGCCGAATCCATCGCCACCTGCCCGGACGGCAGCAAGTTCTACACGGAAAAGGCCAAGGGGATCGTCAGACGACTCGCCGACGACGGCAACGACCCCATACACCTCGGTCAGCTGAACGAACCCAGCTTCCTGAAATGCGACGCGCGTGGACTCTGGATCAGCGAGGACGCAACCCACTTGGCGCGGCTGCTCCTGCTGACCCCGCAAGGCCGCCTCGAAGTGGTGCTCTCGCACCTGCGAGCCCCTCAGGCCCTCCTCTCAACCGGTGCGGACACCTACCTCCTGGCCGAAGGCGGACGGGACAGAGTCCTGGAAATTCGCCGACACGAATGATTTTCGGCAATACTCGCCTCGCTCCCATGCCTGGCCAGAAGCTTTCACCGTGAGCCATCGCATCGCCGGTGGCTGCCCCGACACGAGCGATGCCCTGGCTCCGCTCGATGGCGGGACTGACCCTGCCCGATCAGGGGCGGCCCAGTTCCACCATCAAAGCCTCTCGGCCAGCGCGGCAAGCTGATCGGCGCACTGCCCCCAGCCTTCGTAAAAGCCCATCCTCTCGTGCGCCTCGCGGTCGGCAAGGCTCCAGTGGCGGACCCGTGCCGTGTAGCGCGTGGCGTTTCCTTCGTCCTCGAAGGTCACGACTACTGTCATGAACGGCTTTTCCGACGGCTCCCACGCCTTCACATAAGCGTCGGTGAACACCAGTCGCTCATTCTCGACGACCTCGAGATAGACCCCACGGCTCGGAAACTCCGAGCCATCGGGGCTACGCATGATCATCAGGCTCTCGCCCCCCGGGCGAACATCGTTCTCGACCACGGGCGTCGTCCAGGGCAGAGGTGCGAACCACTGCTTGAGAAGTTCGGGCTCGGTCCATGCCCTGTAGACCTTCGCGCGAGGAGCCTTGATGAGGCGTGTCAGCGCAAGCTCACGGTCCGCGGCTGGAGCGATGTTGCTGCTGGTAGTCATGGTGCTTGTCTCCCTGTCAAGCGTTGCATGGGTAACCGCGGCGGCTTGAGATGATCCCAACATATTCGGAAACGGTATATTCGACGTCATTGAACAAGCCCCCTGAAACATAGGACAGTGTTTCCCCCCTTACCATAAGGGATGGGCAAACGACTGGGTTTATGACTACCAGCAAAGACGAATCCATCGAAATCCTTGGTCGGGAGCGGCGTCGCCGCTGGAGCGCCGCGGAGAAACTGGCCATGGTGCGCGAGAGTCTGGAGTCGGGACAAAGCGTCTCGGTCGTGGCCCGACGCAACGGGGTCAACCCCAACCAGCTGTTCCACTGGCGCAAGCTATACCAGGACGGCAGCCTGTCGGCGGTCAGTGGCGACTTCGCCGGCGCGGCGGTGATGGCGGCGCTGCGCTATGGAGTCGCCCGCGGCATCTTCTCCAACGAGGCGGGTCTCGGCACTGCCGGTATCGCCCAGGCCGCCGACACCACCACCAGTTCGGTGCGCTCCGGGCTGCTCGGAATGCTCGGCACTTTCATCGACACCCTCGTCGTCTGCACGCTGACCGGACTGGCGATCCTCTATTCCGGCGTCAGGACCAGCGGCAAGAGCGGCGCGGCTCTTTCCGCGGCGGCCTTCGAGTCGGCCATGCCCGGCTTCGGCGGAGCGATTCTCAGCCTGGCCCTGGAGGTCTTCGCCTACACCACCATCCTCGGCTGGAGCTTCTACGGCGAGAAATGCTGGGAGTTCCTCCTCGGCATCCGGGCGATCCTGCCGTTTCGTCTGGTCTGGGTCGCGGCGATCCCCTTCGGCTCCATCGCCCAGCTGGACTTCGCCTGGCTGGTGGCCGACATCCTCAACGGTCTGATGGCGATCCCCAATCTGATCGCGCTGCTCCTTCTGAGCCCGGTGGTGCTCAAACTGACCCGGGAGTATTTCGCCGGGCAGTGAGCGAGCTCTTGCGGCGGGCATGACCGGGGCCATCCTTGCCCCAGTCAATGCTGGTGATCCATGTCGCCGAGGTCCGCCCCTCAGAAATCCCGCTTGTAGAAGATGTCCAGCGAGCTGGCCAGGCCGCTGGCCGCTTCGAGAAAGACCCGCCGGGTCAGTTGGTAGCGCAGGGTGATGCTGTTCAGCGGCTCGAATACGCCAACCCCGTAGATCAGGCTGAGGCGCTCGGACAGCTTGCCGCTGGCCACCACGCTGGTTTCCGTGCCGCTGCCCTGGGTGCCCAGCTCGAACTCCTCGATACCGAGATTTTCCGCCAGGCTACCGGTGATCGAGGAGCTGCCGGCCAGGCCGAGGCCGAGCGCGGCGCGGGCCAGCAGGTTGCTGTCGCCGCCGTCGCTGCCGCCCGGCGCCCGGCCCAGCAGCAGATAGGACAGCGCCTGCTCCTGACTCATCGCCGGCTCGGAGAACACGTCGGTACGCGGCTCCAGGACGTTGCCGCCGACCCTCAGGCCGGCCACCACGTCGTCGACCCTGCGGATCGCCTCGATGTCCAGGTAGGGCTGGTCGATCGGGCCGATGAACAGCAGGCGCGCCCGGCGGATGTCCAGGCGCTGGCCGTAGGCGCGGTAGCGGCCGTTGCTCAGGCTCAGCTCGCCGCGGGTGTCCAGGTTGTCGCCGATGTGCAGGTGGCCGGTCAGATCGGCGCTCAGGCCGAAACCACTGAAGGTCAGTTTGTCCTTGCCAACTTCGACGTCGATGTCCATCTGCATGGCCAGCTGCCGGTGGGGCTTGACCTCGCGGCCGGCCACCACCGCATCCTCGGAGACCCGGACGGTCGAGGCCGGCAGTTCGCGCAGGGTGATCGCCCCGCGCGGCACCCCCAGTTTGCCGCTCAGGGCCAGCTGCCGATCGGCAGCGCTCCCGGCCAGGCGCACCTGCAGGTCCGGCGCCACCTCCAGCTCGGCATAGGGCTGGATGGTCACCGGCAGGCGGCTGCCACGGATGTGCAGGTCCAGATCCAGCGCCTGGCGCCAGTCCAGGGTGCCGTCCAGGTTGCCCCGGCCGTGCTCGCCGCTGCGCCAGCTGCCGCTCAGCCGCAGGCTGTCGCCAACGATCTGCGCCTGCAGCGCGAGGTCCTCGATGCGGGTCGGCAGATCGCGGCCGGCAACCAGCCCGCCGCGCAGCTCGAGACGGCCGTCGACCTGCGGCTGCAGCAGGGTGCCACGCAGCGTGCCGCTGCCGTCGAGTGTGCCGTCCAGCTCCTCGACCGGGCCGGCGAAGGGACGCAGCACTCCCAGCTCCAGCCCGCGCAGGGCGAAGCGGCCGGAGAGCGGCTTGTCCTTGCCACGCGGGTCGATCTGCGCCTCAACGTCCAGTTCACCCAGCTGCGGCCCGGCGAAGGCCAGCCGGGTGTCGATGCGCCGCGGCTGCAGGCGGCTGTCGAGGACCAGCTCGCGGTAGGGGAAGTCCTGCCAGCGGCCCTTTTGGCGCAGGCGCAGCACGCCGTCGCCGGCGTCCAGGCGGATCTGTCCGCTGGGTCCGGCGGCCGGCAGGTCGAGCTGCAGCTCGCCGTTCAGCCGGCCCTGCCAGGCGAAGTCCTGCGGCCACCAGGCGGCCAGGCTGTCCAGCGGGAAATCGCGCAGCCGGTAGTTCAGACGAGGCTCCGGCAGCAGCCGCTGGTCCTCGCCGCAGAGGCTCGCCGAGCCGGAGCGCCAGCAGTGCGCACCGAGGTTCAGGCGGCCGTCGGCCAGGCGCTCGAGGCGCGCCGGCCCCTGCAGGCGCCAATCCTGGCCGCCGCTGCGTACTTCGCCGCGGTTCAGCCGACCACGCCAGTTCCAGCCCTCCGCCAGCTCCTCCAGGCGGCCGTCGAGGGCCAGCGCCAGCTCCAGCTGTGGGCCGTCGAGGTCGAGGGTCAGCGTCTGCGTGCGCCGATCGCCCTGCCCCAGCGCCTGGAGCCGGCCCAACCGGGTGTCACCGAGCTGGATGCCGTCGCCGCTCAGCGCCACACGGCCGCGCTGGGCGGCGTCGAGGCTGCCGGTCAGCGTCAGGCTGTCCAGGCGCTGCTCGCCCAGGCGCAGCCGGCGGCCGGCGAGATCCACCTTGCCCTGCGGCGCCGCCAGCGTGCCGGCGAGCTCGAGACGCCCGTCGATGCTGCCCTGCAGGCCCGGCCAGAGCTGGCCCAGCTGCGGCAAGGCCAGCTCCAGCCGGCCCCTGAGGCGCTCGTCGAGCTGGCCGCTGCCCTGGATGCGGTTGTCGCCGAGCGCCAGGTCGAGCTGCGCCAGATCCCAGGCGCCGTCCGCGCCCTTCGCCTCGAGCAGAAAGCGCGCCCGCTGGCCGCGCAGCTGGCCGGCCAGATCGACGGCGGCGTCCAGCTGCAGGCGACCGTCGCGGAACTGGCCCTGGCTCTTCAGCGGGCCGCCGAGGCTACCGGCCAGCTCGGCGAGCCAGTAGGCAGGGTCGAGGCCGCTCAGCTGCAGGTCGGCGTTCCAGCCGATGCCGTCGGCGAAACGCAGGCCGAGTCCCCCCTGCGCCCGGCCCTGGCCGGCGACCAGCCGCAGCTGCGGTAGGTGGAGCTGGGTGAAATCGCCGCTCATCGGGCTGGCCAGGGTGAAGGGGCCGGCCGGCCCCTGCAGGGCAGCGTCGAAATTCCCGAGATAACCGCCGGCGCGGTAAGACAGCTCGCCGGTGAGGCGCCTGAGGGTCACCGCCGGCTCCGCGATGGCCGGATAGAGCCGCCGCCAGGGGAAGTCCCGCCAGTCGATGCGCAGCTCGCCGGCCAGCTCCTCACGCCACTCCAGACGACCGGCCAGCTCGACACGCTGCTCGCCGCCGGCATCCAGCCTGAGCATCGCGAGTTCCGCGCCTTCGGCAGTCACCCGCCCCTGCACGGCCAGCGCCACGGCGCCGCCTTCGCCCGGCAGGCTGGCATCGCCCTGCACCGCGTAGCCTTCCTGCAGGTCTCCATCCAGGCTGAGCTCAAGCCGCTCCAGACGCAAGGTATCCGGCAGCTCGGCAGCCGCCTTGAAGCCGTCGGCGGTCAGCTTCAGGCTGGCCGGGACATCCTCGGCGAGCGGCCGGATGGCGCCGCTCAGCCTTCCTGCCAGGTAGCCCTGGCTGTCGGCCTGCAGCCTCAGGCTGTCCTGCAGATCGCCTTCCACCTGCAGGGTCAGCTCCCAGGGCTGGCCACCCGGCGCCGGCAGGCGCAAGCTGCCGCTCGCCGTTAGCAGCCAGCCGGCAGTGGGCACAAGCCGGCCCTGCAGGTCCAGCGCCAGGTCGTCGCGGCGGGCCTTGAGCGCGTCGATGCGCAGACCCTCGGCAGTCCAGTGCGCCGCCAGCTGCAGGTTCTGTGCCTGTTCGCTGCCGTTCAGCAGGAGACGGCCGACCCGCGCCTCGCCGAGGCGGATCTGCAGCGGCAATTTCAGCTCCGGCAGCTGCAGCGGGCCATCCGCCTCCTCTCCTTCTTTGCCCGGCGGCAATTCCAGGCTTGCCTGCGCGGCGACCAGCCGATCCACACAGAGGGTCAGGTCCAGCAGGCAGGCAGGACGCCAGGCGAATTCGACATCGCTCAGCTCGACGCCGCTCTCTCCCTGCCGCCAGCTCAGCCGTCCGGCCTGCCAGGCACCGGCGAGGCGCCCGGAGAAGTCCTCCACCTGCAGTCCCGGCACCCGCCCGAGCAGCCAGCGGCTGCCGGCGCTACTACCTAGCAGTATCGACATTGCAACCAGTGCCAGCGCCAATACCAGCAGCAGGCCATACAGCCCAAGCCTCAGGCTTTTCATAATTCCGGCCCCATGGAGAAGTGCAGGCGAAAACTGCCGTCGTCGACGCCATGGGCCAGGTCCACGCGCAGCGGGCCGACCGGTGACACCCAGCGCACGCCGAAGCCCAAACCGGTCTTGAGAGCAGGCGAAGACAGCGAGTTGAAGGCATTGCCCTGGTCGACGAAGGTGGCGATACGCCATTTGTCCGTCAGCGAATACTGGTATTCCAGGCTTCCGGCGAGCATGTAGCGGCCACCGATGTGGTCGCCCTCGGAGTTGGTCGGCGACAGCTTCTGGTAATCGTAGCCACGCACGCTCTGGTCGCCGCCGGCGAAGAAGCGCAGCGACGGCGGCACCGTGATGTATTCGTCGGTGAGGTTGCCGCCGAGCTGCAACCGGCCGAGCAGACGGTGCCGCCCCGCCAGGGTGGTCAACCCCTTGAGCATGACGGCGCTGTGGATCAGGCTGGCATCCGAAAGCAGGCTCTCGCTCGCCACGGCCATCTCCACCTGCAGACGATAGCCCCGGCTCGGATCAAGGGGATGATCGCTGTGCAGGTAGGAATAGGCCACGCCCGGCAGCAGCAGGGTGCTCAGGCCGCTGTCGTCGCCGAAGCGGAACTCGTCGCGCTGCCATTTCAGCGAGAACACCTGCTGCCAGCCGTTGTCCAGCCGGCGGTGCCACTCCGGGCCGACCTTGAGCAGGCGGCTGAGGGTGTCGGTGTCGGCCAGCTCCTCGTACTGGTAGCCGCCGACGAAGCGCAGCTTGTCGGTCATCGGCGGGTCGAGGGGAATGTCGTACCAGAAGCCGACGTTCTGCTTCGGCTGCGACAGCTCCATTTCCGCACCATAGCTGTGCCCCTGGGGATTGACCCAGTGGCGCGTCCAGTTGGCCCGGCCGCGCGGGCCGACGTCGGTGGAAAAACCCAGACCCAGGCCGAAGCTGCGCGGCTTGCGCATCTGCAGCTGGACGACGACCGGAATCACCTCGTTGCTGGCACCGATCGGACTGGCATCGACTCGCACAGCCTCGAAATAGCCGCGCCCCTGCAGGTTCTGCTGCAGCCTGGCGATCAGCTCGGAGTCGTAAGGCTCACCCGCCTCGAAGGGCACCATGCGCTGCATGAAGTCCTCGTCGAATGGCGTGTCGCCCTGGAAGACCACCGCGCCCAACCGGTAGCGCGGCCCGCTGGCGTAGACCAGCTCGATGTCGGCGACGCCGGCGACCGGGTCGATGAACAGGCGCTGGCGGGTGAGGCGGCCGGTGAAGAAGCCGAAGCGCGACGCCTGGTTCTGGATCAGCTTCTTGACGCTCTCGTAGCGGCCGTGGTTGAGCTGGGTACCGGGCTTGAGGCGGGAGCTTTGCGGCACGCGGAACGCCTCGAGCTGCGCCGCCGGCCCCTCGATGCGAATCTCCACGTGGCGCAGGCGCACCGGCTCGCCGGGAGACACGCGCAGGGAGAGGGTCGGCGGATCGCCGGGGCGGACCTCGCTGGAAATCTCCGCGTGGTAGTAGCCCAGCGCCTCGGCCGCGCTGCGGGCCTGATCCTCGGCGGCCGGGGCGAGACGGCGCAGGGCCTGCTCGTCCCGTTCACCGAGTTCGCCGATGTAACCCTCGATATTTTTCCGGAGGCTGGCTTTGTCCGGCTCGACCCGCACCTCCAGGCGGGCCTGGGCGAACACCGCAGAACCGCAGAGCAGCAGGCCCAGGAACGTCCCTGTATGAATAGAAACTCTCATGGCCGCGGATGCTAGCACGACTGCTCGACTGCTCCGACCGCCCTTACCAAGCGTTTACAAGGCACGTGCTTGACGGTCAGGCGCCCGTCTCCACCAGCGGCTGCGGGTTGGGATGAATGAGAATGTGCTCGTGCACCGGCCCCAGCTCGACCTGGCCGATCTCCCGATAGCCCTGGCGGTGGAGGAAGTCCAGATAGTGCGGATCGCCGGTGTCGAGCACTATGCCCTGAGAGTTGGAATCCCCGGCGCACCAGCGGTGCAGGGCCCCGAGCAGCTGTTCGCCGTAGTGCCAGCCCTGGAACTCCGGGCGCACGCCGAGCAGTGGCAGCATGTGGTAGGTGCCCGACGGCAGGCAGGCGATCACCGCCTCGTGGTAGTCCAGATAGCGCCGGGTGCAGCGGAATCCGGCAGTCAGCAGCATGCGCATCCGCCAGCTCCAGCTTTCGGTGATCTCCAGCCGGCGCTGCGGCGGGGAAATCAACGCCACGCCGATCAGCCGCTCGCCGAGCAGCAAGCCGAGCGCCGGCAGGTCATCGGCGAAGTGGCGCACCAGCAGCTCGCGCACGGTGGCGCGCACCCGTTGCTCGTAGCCGGGCCGGTCGGCCTCGAGCAGGTAGGCGAAGGTCGGCGTGTGGCGGTAGGCCTGGTAGAGCAACGAGCAGGACTCGCGCAAGTACCCCCCGTCGATGAGCCGGACTTCGGCAGGCGCGGTCATGGGCAGGGCCTCCTGGCGCGGTTCGTTTCCCCTTCCTGCACGTTAGCATCGGCCCCCGGCTGCCGCCAGGCGACTGGCCTGGCACCACGGCGTCCAGGGCCTGTCATCAATTATTCCCGCGTTGCGACGGAGCCTGATTTTGCGCAGGGCAAGGCAGCGCCAGCTCCCGGCGGGCTTGCTGCATTCACCACATCCCTGTGGATTGCATGAGGATAGAGGTTTGATCATTCCAACTGAACGACGAACAATGCAGCACTGCGCAAACTCAGGGCCGATTTCAGGTGGCAATGCAATCGTGGAAATAATTGATGACAGGCCCTAGCATGGCGGCCCCCGATCCGAACCGGCAGCCCTTCATGAAGATCGTCTCCTTCAATATCAACGGCCTGCGCGCCCGTCTGCATCAGCTCTCGGCGCTCATCGACAAGCACCATCCGGACGTGATCGGCCTGCAGGAAACCAAGGTCGCCGACGAGCAATTCCCGCTCGAGCAGATCGAGGCACTGGGCTATCACGTGCACTACCACGGACAGAAGGGCCATTACGGGGTCGCCCTGCTCTCCCGGCAGCCGCCGCTGGAGGTGCAGAAAGGCTTTCCCGAGGACGGCGAGGACTCGCAGAAGCGCTTCATCTGGGGCATCTACGCCGACGCCGCAGGGCAGCCGGTCACCGTGATGAACGGCTACTTCCCGCAGGGCGAGAACCGCGCCCATCCGCTGAAGTTCCCCGCCAAGACGCGCTTCTACGCCGACCTGCAGGCCCTGCTGGAAAGCCGCTTCGATCCCGACCAGGCATTGGCGCTGATGGGCGACTTCAACATCGCGCCCGAGAACAGCGACATCGGCATCGGCTCGGAGAATGCCAGGCGCTGGCTGCGCACCGGCAAGTGCTGCTTCCTGCCGGAGGAGCGCGAATGGATGGCCAGGCTCAAGGGCTGGGGCCTGCAGGACAGCTTCCGTGAGCTGCATCCGGAGGTCTGCGACCGCTTCAGCTGGTTCGACTACCGCAGCCATGGCTTCGAGGACGAGCCCCGGCGCGGCCTGCGCATCGACCTGATCCTGACCTCCAGCGCCCTGCGCTCGCGCCTGCGCGGGGCCGATGTGGACTACGAACTGCGCGCCATGGACAAGCCCTCCGACCATGCGCCGGTCTGGCTGGAGCTCGACTGAAGCGCCGCGGACCATGACCGGCTTCACAGCTGTGCACGGCGACCTGCGCCGTCGATAAACCGTCACATAAGTGCAATCAAACGGACTTATTCTCACGCGACCCCCCTCCCACCTGTAGTAAGAAGGTGTCCCCCATGTCGCGCGCCCTGCCTTTGCATGCCCGCCTTTCCCTAAACCCTGCACGTTCCTTGCTGATCGCCCTGCTCTGCTCCAGCCTGCCGTGGAGCGCAGCGGCAGCCCAGCCCACACCTGCTGGCCAGCCACCCGTGCTGCGCATCCAGGGCTCCAACACCATCGGCGCCGAACTCGGTCCGGCGCTGCTGGTGGGTCTATTCGAACAGCAGGGTCTGCGCGAGGTCCGCGTTGAGGATGGAATGTCGGCGAACGAGCAGCGGGTCGTCGGCCTGGATGCCCAGGGCCGTCAGGTGCTGGCGGAAATCAGCGCCCACGGCTCCAGCACCGGCTTCGTCGCCCTTAAGAACGGCAGCGCCGATCTCGCTGCCTCCTCGCGGCCGATCAAGGACAGCGAGGTTGCCGCGCTGGCGGCGCTGGGTGACATGCGCAGCCATGAGGCCGAACAGGTGATCGCCATCGACGGTCTGGCAGTCATCCTCCACCCGGAGAACCCGCTGCGCGCCCTCAGCCTCGAACAGCTGGCCCGAGTGTTCGCCGGCGAGGTGAAGACCTGGGAAGAACTCGGCGGGCGCGGCGGAGCGATCCATCTGTATGCCCGCGACGCCCAATCCGGCACCTTCGACACCTTCAACGAACTGGTGCTCAAGCCTCAGGGCAAGAGCCTCGCCGCCGGCGCCAAGCGCTTCGAGTCAAGTACCCAGCTGTCCAGCTCGGTGAGCCAGGACCCGGCGGGCATCGGCTTCATCGGTCTGCCTTATGTGCGCAAGGCCAAGGCCCTGGCGATCTCCGCCGGCGAATCCCAGCCGATGCCGCCCGAGCCCAGCCTGGTCGCTACCGAGGACTACCCCCTGTCGCGGCGCCTGTTCCTCTACAACCCGCCCAAGCAGCCTGGTCCCTGGGTCAAGGCTCTGGTGGAGTTCGCCCAGAGTCCACGCGGCCAGGAGGTGGTCGCGCAGAGCGGCTTCATCGCCCAGAAGGTGCAGGCGGTACGCGTCGAACCTCGCGACGGCATGCCGCAAAGCTACCTGCAACTGGCCCGCGAAGCCCGGCGCCTGTCGGTGAACTTCCGCTTCCAGGAAGGCAGTGCCCTGCTCGACAACAAGGCTCTTCGCGATGTCGAGCGCGTGCTCGCCTACCTGCGCGAAAACGGCAAGCTGGAGAATTCGGTGGTGCTGGTTGGCTTCGGCGATCCCAAGCAGGACGACCAGGGGCGCAGCACCCTGCTATCGAAGCTGCGGGCGATGGCGGTGCGGCGCGAACTGGCCAGGGGCGGTGCAACCTTCCGCGAGATTGTCGGTCTCGGCGATGCTCTGCCGGTGGCCGCCAACACCGGCGAGAAGGGACGGATCAAGAATCGCCGGGTGGAGATCTGGGTGTACTGAGGTTCGCCGGGGCGTCCCTGCCCCCAAGTGGCGGAATGAGGGCGAGGCGCCCGCACGGTGCCTCGCCTGAACGACTCAGAGCTTGCCGGCCTCCTCCGGCTCTTCCAGCACTTCCAGGCTCAGCCCCTGCCAGGGGCTCTCCCCGCCCTCCTTGTCGGCGCCGGCCACCCCGCCGTCGCGGTGCAGCTTCAGCTTGAGGCGCACGTTGTTCGCCGAGTCGGCGTTCTTTAGCGCCTCCTCCTCGCCGATGGCGCCCTCGTTGACCAGGTCGATCAGCGCCTGGTCGAAAGTCTGCATGCCGAAGTTGCGCGACTTCTCCATGATCTCCTTGATTTCGGATAACTCGCTGCGCTTGATCAGGTCGCGTACCGTCGGCGTGCCGAGCAGCACCTCCACCGCGGCACGGCGCTTGCCATCCTGGGTCTTGACCAGGCGCTGGGAGACGAAGGCCTTGAGGTTGTTGCCCAGGTCGTTGAGCAGCTGCGGACGGCGCTCCTCGGGGAAGAAGTTGATGATGCGATCCAGCGCCTGGTTGGCGTTGTTGGCATGCAGCGTGGAGATCGCCAGGTGGCCGGTGTCGGCGAAGGCCAGGGCGTGCTCCATGGTCTCGCGGTCGCGGATCTCGCCGATCAGGATCACGTCCGGCGCCTGGCGCAAGGTGTTCTTCAGCGCAGCGTGGAAGCTGCGGGTGTCCACCCCGACCTCACGCTGGTTGATGATCGACTTCTTGTGCCGGTGCACGTATTCCACCGGATCCTCGATGGTGATGATGTGCCCGCCACTGTTGCGGTTGCGGTAGTCGATCAGCGCCGCCAGGGAGGTCGACTTGCCCGAGCCGGTGCCGCCGACGAACAGCACCAGGCCGCGCTTCTCCATCACCACGTCAAGAAGGATCTTCGGTAACTTGAGCTCCTCGAAGCGCGGGATGTCCAGCTTGATGTTGCGGGCGACGATGGACACCTCGTTGCGCTGCTTGAAGATGTTGACGCGGAAGCGGCCGATGCTCGGCAGGGAGATCGCCAGGTTCATTTCCAGCTCGCGCTCGAACTCGATGCGCTGCTCGCCGTCCATCAGGCCCTCGGCGATCTTCGCCACGGCGCCCGACTGCAGCGGCTCCTGGGAGAGCGCCTTGAGCACGCCGTTGAATTTCGCGCAGGGCGGCGCGCCGGTGGACAGGTAAAGGTCCGAACCGTCCTGGGTAGCCAGGACTCTCAGCATCGATTGAATATCCATGGAATAGATCCGCAAGGCGTATGTCGTTCAAAATCAAGCGGTTGTCAAACCGGTCCAGGCCACTCTAGCCAGCCCCTCCGATCTGGCACAATGCGCAGACTTCCAAGTTGAGGACTCCTTCATGGCTAAAGCGATGGCACGCCACATTCTGCTCGGCAGCGAGGCTGAAGCGGCACGGCTGAAGCAGCGTCTGGCCAAGGGCGAAGTCCACCCGGGGCAGATGGTGCGGGCGATCGACCAGGTGATCTTCAAGAGGGCCCTGCGTGAAATTCATGGCCCGGTGAAGTCGCAGTTCGGCTATCACCTGGTGCAGGTGTTCTATCGCGACTGACTGAACGAGCACTGTCCTCCGCCTACCCGAAATCCACAGCCGATCAATCCGAGTTCGCCGATTGCTTTCGGCCTGTCGAGCATAGGCGCCAGCGTGCTGCTGACCGCCCTGTTCGGACCTGCCCTGGCCCTGCACTACCGCCGCGTCCGCCAGCCGACCGGGATCGAGGCGGAGGTGGCGGCGGTCGAGGTGTGCTCCAGGCGCTGGGCCTCCAGCGCCTTGTCGATCAGCAGCTTGAGCTCGGCCAGCACCACCGGCTTGGTCAGGTAGTGGTAGGAGCCGGCCTTTATCGCCGCCACCGCGTCCTCCACGTTCCATAGCCGGTCATCACGATCGGCTTGATCCGCGGGTCGCTGGCTCGAACCCGGGCATCGAGCGCGATGCGGATGCGCAGCGACCCGCCCCGCGGCATGGCCTCGATGGCATTGGCGATCACGCTGTTGAGCACCTGGGCGCACAGCACCCGATGGCTGATCACCGCCGGCGCCGGCGCTGCCTGCCAGTCGACCCGGATGTGGGCGCCGCGGATCTGCCGGTCGAAGGCGTGCAGCACCTCCTCCACCGCCGCGACCGGGTCCACCGCCTCGCGCTCGCCGCACAGCGGGCGCGAGGAA